>CAZGLF010000061.1:0-7612 GCA_964526615.1 uncultured Planctomycetia bacterium | reverse complement strand
GAAGGAATTAACCCTTCATTACCCGGCCGGCCTAAAAGCAATCCGGCAACAATTACACCCATTAAAAGCAAAGGCATTATCTGTTTAGCAAACCCCCACGATGCCGATACCCAACCGGTTATCTCAGCTTTTTTAAACCAACGAACCAGCATTATTCCAACTAAGGCAAGAAAGCCTATAGATAGATACCATTTTATTGAGTAAATAAAAGCCCATATCCCTGTATCGGTTTCCGGTTTAGCCCAGTTAGCAAAGACTAAAAACCCGACCATTGCAGCAAAGTATAAAGCGTTCTTAAATAAAGGCCTGTCCTCTTTTTCTTCACCGGCAGAAAAATCTCCGGCAGCATGGCGGGCTCTTTCTTCTTTGATGAATATAAAATGCATTAACAGCCCAATAACAACACTAAAAATTATCGCACCGATTGCCCGAGCCAAGCCAAGTTCCCAGCCGAGAATCCGTGCGGTCATAATAATTGCTAATACATTTATAGCAGGGCCTGAATAAAGAAAAGCTACTGCAGGGCCTAGCCCAGCTCCTCTTTTGTAAATACCGGAAAATAAAGGCAAAACTGTACACGAACAAACTGCCAGGATTGTCCCTGAAACAGAAGCAACACTGTAGGCAAGAATTTTTTTTGCTTTTGCTCCGAAATATTTAATAACAGATGCTTGGCTGACAAAAACCGAAATCGCACCCGCGATAAAAAAAGCGGGAACAAGACAAAGCAAAACATGTTCTCTTGCGTACCAGCGAACCAAAGCCAATGCTTCGAATACAGGGTTCCTGAATGGCAAAAGCTCAACCGGCAGGTAAAAACACCCCAGAAACGCCGCAACCATTAATAGAAATTTTCTTGATTCTTTCATAAATGCCTCATAAATAGCAAACCGGCTATATATTAAAGTAAAAATTTTTAAGGGCAGCAGAGCTTAGCCCGATCGGCCTTATTTACTTTCTTTTTATCCTGATCAAGAATACTGTCACCGGCAATCCAAAAATTTAAATTTTTGATAAAATTTTTCGCATAAGGATTCTGAGGACATACGTAGTAATTCGTCCATAACCCTTCATTTTCACTGGCAATATACCCGGCTGCTTTTAATTTCTTAAGATGGCGTGATACACTTGGCTGGGTGATACCTAACACAAAGGCAATTTCACAAACGCACATCTTTTTTCCCTGCAGCATATGCAAAATTCTTATCCGGTTAGTATCTGCGGATGCTTTTACTATTTTATCTAAATCTTTAATTAGTATTTCACTCATTCTTGTTCCTAATATCTATATAGCCAATTCGCTATATAGTATAACATACTTATATCTTTCCTCCAAGAAATTTATTATTTTTTGTTTTTTATCTACCCCCAGCGAATTACTTCCTGAACCGACTTCTTAGGTTTTGAAGCTACCTCAGTTGCCGGATAACCTAAAGCTATAACACTAGCTAAACGCTCATCGCCCCCAGCATCAACAAAAGAGGTAACCTCATCGGCATACTCTTTTTTATCACCGGCAATCCAGCAAGCGCCAATATCTAAGGCGGCTGCGGTAAGCAAGATATTCTCGGTAGCAGCCGAACAATCTTCCAGGTAATATTTAGTATCTTTAGATAACACTACTATGGCGGTATTGGCCCCTTTAAGGAATGCTCCATTAGGTGAAACTATCTCTCCAAGTTTTTGTATTTTTTCTTTATCCCGAATAATTACAAATTGCCAAGGCTGTTCATTGCGGGCAGTGGCAGCTAATCTTGCGGAATCGATAATCTTTTCAATATCCTCTTTACTTATAGATTTATCACTGTATTCCCTTGCTGATTTACGTTTACCTACAACATCAAAAAATTCCATAATAACCTCCTAATTTCCAACCAGGACAGATCCCATTAAAAAAGCCTAAGCCTACATTGAATTTTTAAACCGTTTGAGCATTATTTTTTAACCATCCCCCGCACATCAGCCTCTAATAAGGGATCATGGGCCCAATTAACTAATTCATTGGCTTTATCGGCAAGTTCGAGCAATTCTTGAGCTTCATCTTTACGTCCGAGCTCATCATAGATATAGTAAAGATACATTGCGGATTGCCAGATACCACTTGGGGGTTTACTTTCAGAAGAAAGGCACTTAATAAAATATTTAACTGCTTTTTCTAACTCATCAAGCTTAATGTAATTCTGCGCCAATTCCGAATACATTATTGCAATATCATACTCTTGGTTAATTCCGGCTTCCAACGCCTTTAAATAGAGCTCGATAAACCTTTTGCTATCTCCTTCTCTTGATACACTAACAGCCTCTTTTTGAAATCCTAAACCCGGACCTCCCAAAGGCTCAACGGGTTCTTTGCCAAAATCAGGCTTTAACCAGGCTTGCTCTATCTTAGGAAAAATCTCATCCGAACTGTCTTTTGGCCCAGATTCTTTTGGTTGATATTTATCTTCGGAAACTGCCTCGGGATGTTCTTTAGGGCCAAAAGAATAAAGATCATAAGAAGACCGGTCCTTTTTAGCTGCTGAGAATTTCTCGGCTCTAAAGCAAGGCATGCAATAGCCTCCGGTCTTCTCTGAAGTTGAAGGAAGAATCATCGAACCACAAATCTTACAAGGAATTTTTTCAATCATTTTTTATTTATCTCCTCTTCAACCTCTTGAGCCCCTTCATCGTAAAAATCCTGTTCATCCGGTGCAAGCTCTTTTAGCAGTCTTAGAAATTCTCCGGCATGCACTCTTTCTTCATCGGCAATATCTTTTAAAACATCTTGGGCTAATTCATTATCGGTAGATTCGGCAAGCTGCATATAAAGTTGTATTGCTTCATATTCAGCGGCAATCATAAAACGGATTGCTCGAATCAACTCCTGCTTAGTTAATTTTCGATCATTAGCTAACCCTGAAAATGCTGTTGAAAACTCCAGCATACCCTCCTCCTTGTTTTATTTGATCTTTTTATATTATCTTTTAAGGAGATTATTTTATCATCGAAAGGTATAAGTGCAAAACAGATTATAGAAAGATTAACCCAATTGAAGCGAAACTTCGGCCAAGCTTTAACTTTGATTGAGGATTTTCTTATAAATCTCCAGGTAATATTTGGCCATTTTCTCACGGGAGAAGTTTTTCTCAGCATGGCGGCGGCAGGTCTCCGGGCGAATTTCATCAATCCTGCCTTGCTTTATAAGCTCAACCATATCCTCTTCGGTGTCCACTACGAAGCCGGTCTTGCCATCAATAATAACCTCCGGTGCCGCTCCCCGGCGCAGAGCTATAACCGGAGTACCACAAGCCATAGATTCTATCATCACCAAACCGAAAGGCTCTTCCCATTGGCTGGTAAAAAGAGTGCACTTAGCCCGCTTTAAGAGGTCAAATATCATTTTTCGAGGCAGCTCTTTCTGGAATTGAAAGAATAAATGCTGGGGGTATTTCTCTATCCAGGGAAAAATCTCTTTGCGGAAGAATTCTTTTTCAAAATCTTCGGTCATCTTAACTGCCATAATCAAATTAACTCCGGCTTTACTGGCTACCCTGATAGCTAAATCCAAGCCTTTTTCCCAATTAACTCTGCCTACAAAAAGAAAAAAATCTTCCTTTTTCTTCTTCCATTCAAAAGCCTTAACATCCATACAATTGTAAACGTTGCCAGAAAAACGGACATTTTTATCGAGATCTAAATATAGCTCTTGCTGACGCTTGGAAATTGAGACAAAACTATTTTTTTCATTCTCAGATATCTCAACGCACCTGCCGATTGAAAATTCATTTGCCGGGCCGTGCAAAGTATATACCGTAGGAATATCTACATTGGGAGAATCCATTAAATGAGAATGAATAATATCTACCTTCTCATAGGCAGCTTGAGCAAAGGCATATTTTGCAGTTAACTCACTCACTAAAACCTTAGTCCTTAAAGGAGTATCTAAACCTAAATAAGTTCCGCTTTCAATATAGGGTTTTAGGGAACAAGAGACTTGCGACTCTATTGGAGCAATAAGGACAACTTCCTGGCCAAGAGCAGTCAAGCCTTCAACTAGATTATAAACCACTAATTCGGTACCTCCATATTTAGGAGGCGGTATTGGTATCCAAGGCGGCGCAATAACACCAATTTTCATAACTAAATTGTTCCTTTATTTTTAAGGATTTTTTTATAGACCTTCAGGTAATTTTTAGCCATATTTTCTTGAGAAAAATTATCCTCTATATGTTTGCGGCAATCTTGAGGCTTTAACTTATCAATTTTTTTGGTTGCCTCAACCATATCATCTTCAGTACCAACCACAAAACCGGTCTTGCCTTCGGCTATTATCTCAGGGGCAGCACCTTTTCTAAAAGCAATAACCGGGGTGCCGCAAGCCATGGATTCAACCATAGTCAAAGCAAAAGGCTGTTCCCATTTGCTGCTTACTAAAGTGCATTTGGCCCGCTTGAATAAACCCATAAGAGTTTCCCGGGGGATCTCTTTATAAAATTCAAAAAATAAATCTTTAGGATGGCTAGCAACCAAAGGTTCTACTTCATTGCGAAAATACTCTTTCTCGTCCTCATTTGATAACTTAACTACCATCATCAACCCAATTTTAGCCTTAGCTGCTACTCTAACTATGGAATCCAAGCCTCTCTGCCAAGAAGCCTCACCCACAAAAAGAAAGAAATCTTCCTTTTCATCTGACCACTCGATATTGTCAACATCAACCGCGTGGTTAATTACATCGATAAAATCAACTTTACTATCTAGAAGGGTAAAATTATCTCTTTGTTTTTGAGAAACAGCTACCAGAAAATTTTTTCCATTTTGCGATAACTTTTCGCACTCTAAAACTGAAGCCTCGGTAGCCGCACTATAAAGAGTATATACTGTAGGAATATCTACACTTGATTTAAATAAAACATGGCTATGGATAATATCAACCTTTTCATAGGCTGAACGGGCGAAAGCATATTTTAAAGCCAATTCACTTACCAATGATTTCTCCTCGATTGAAGAATCCATACCAAAGGTAACCTGGCTTTCGGTATAAGGGAAAAAGGGGCAATTCGGATTAGAATCACGATGGGCAAAAAGAATGACCTCATGGCCCAATTTCTTTAATCCTTCGATCAAGTTATGAGCCACGATTTCGATACCCCCGTATTTTGGCGGCGGTACCGGTATCTGAGGCGGAGCAATAATTGCTATTTTCATTTAATACCTCTTTTTTTAATTATATATCTAATTACTAACAATAAAAGCTATTTATACCGGCTAAAAGCAAATCTTAAGCCGGGGGCGGTTAACTGAAGCAGTTAAAGCTATGCAATTGTGACTTCATCAGATAAATATACATCCTGTACTGCATTTAAGATTTTAACGCCTTCTTTCATCGGCTTTTGAAAAGCCTTGCGTCCGGTTATCAACCCCATTCCTCCAGCCCGTTTATTAATAACAGCTGTGCGCACAGCCTGTTGGAGGTCGTTTTTACCCGAAGCTCCTCCGGAATTAATCAGCCCGGAGCGGCCCATGTAGCAGTTAGCTACTTGATAGCGGGTTAAATCAATCGGATTATCTGAGGTTAACTCCTGATAAACCTTGGGGTGAGTTTTTCCGAAATTAATTGCTTTGAAACCACCATTTAAAGTAGGTTGTTTTTGCTTTATGATATCGGCCTCAATAGTTACCCCCAAATGATTAGCCTGACCGGTTAAATCAGAGGCGGTGTGATAATCTTTGCCTTCTTTTTTAAAATCTGAATTTCTCAGATAACACCAAAGAATAGTAACCATTCCTAACTCATGAGCCCGGGCAAAGATTTGACTTACCTCTTCAATTTGCCGGCGCGACTCCTGAGAACCAAAGTAAATAGTTGCTCCTACCCCGATTGCCCCAATATCAAAGGCTTGTTCAACTGAGGCAAAAAGACGCTGGTCATAAGAATTTGGATAAGTTAACAATTCGTTATGATTTACCTTAAGAATAAAGGGAATTTTACTAACATAGCGACGAGCTACCGACCCAAGTACCCCTAAAGTTGTTGCTACAGCATTACAACCGCCTTCAATTGCTAATTTAACTATATTTTCCGGATCAAAATAAATTGGGTTTGGAGCAAAGGATGCTCCGGCTGAATGTTCTATTCCCTGGTCAACCGGCAAAACCGAAAGATATCCCGTATTAGCTAAGCGGCCATGAGAAAACAAACTTTTCATATTACGTAATACATTGTTAGGCCTATCGGAAGGAATCATTACCCGCTCGATAAAATCCTTCCCCGGCAAATTAAGCATATCTTTACTTATAGCTTGACACTTATATTCTAAAAGTTTCGAAGCCTCTTTACCTAAATTTTTAATAATTTTATCTATTGGTTTCACAAAAACCTCCTGTTTTTAATACTGCCGCATAAATAAACCTTCTTTATATCTATAATCCTAATTGACCTTGCCGATATCTATCCGATTACAAAAGGAGATAATTTAGAAATATTTTAACCTTGTTATCAAAAAAAATCAATTGGCAGAAGCCATTTTTTTCTTAGTTTTTTCTACTTAATTTGGGATAAATGAAAATTATAAGGGTTGAAAGCTAATGTTTAAAAAGAAAAACCAATATTAGACGAAATTCTTATTCTTATCTAAAATTACTGATTCTATATTATTTGCCCTGATAGAGCTTTTTCTCTTGTTCTTGTTGAATTTTCCACCACTGTGACATTTGTTCCTGAGTAAGGTATTGAGAAAGTTGCAATTCGGTACGATTATTTATCTTTTGAGCTTGATTTTGCATAAACTCCATTAATTTAGCCTCTTCCCGCTGAATATAGGAGAATAATTCTTGACGGCTTCTTAAGTCTTCTTTAACTATAGACTTTACTTGCCTGACTTGGTCCTCATCTAAATTAAGCTCTTCCTTCATCTTTGAAACTATCTCACTTACCATAGCCTCTAAGCTCTGAGTGTAAACTTTAGGCGTTAAGGTAAAAACTACAACCAGCGAAATAATCCAAATCAATACCGGGCTTTTTTTAATTCTCATAATAACTCCTATTTTTATCTTACTTTGCTAATTTATTATATAGCCATCTTAAAATGAGGCCAAAAATTCCTCCATCGATAAGCCCCAGATAATTCCAAACCCAAGGCCAAATGCTTCTACACCTAGTTTTACCATCGCCTACCCCCTTTTTAACTATCTTATACCAATAAAAGGCATAATAAAAGGTTAAAATTAACTACTTTTATAAGATTAAAACTTACTTTTTAAGTTCAAGGCCGGTTCGTTTGAAAAAATGCGGGGAATCTCCCCATAAACTATATCCAATTTCCTGGCCGACTGATTCAATTCGTCTTTTAAGACAGGCATCACACATATCAGCAGTTTCGTCAATGCAAGGTTTTCCTTCATAAAGCTGATAATCTTGGCGATATTTGACCGGGGTAATATTAGGCATAATAACATTTGCACCAGCATTTATCCCTTCTTCCCGGCCTATCTCACTTAAGGCCTGTAAGGCCGTAGTTGCGGCTATATTAATATCTTTAAGGTATAATCTGGTCAAAGCAATCATTTTAAGGCCTAAAATAAAGTTATTCTGAGGGTTAAATTTTTTTATCTCACTTAAAGGAGTATCTTT
>CAZGLF010000060.1:0-7892 GCA_964526615.1 uncultured Planctomycetia bacterium | reverse complement strand
GAAATCTTAAATTTTGATAATTTTATTCTATGGCCTTCTCGTAGGCAGTTACTTCTTTAGTGGTGCCGCTTTTCTCGTAAAAATAATCTGAACCAACAGTTCTCCAGCTATTTCCGCCGGTAAATCCTAAGACACCTTCGGAACTGCTAGGGCTAGCTTGCGGAAAACGGTCATCATATTCTTGATTAACTGTAGGGTTTGAATAACCAATGCGCGCTCCATAATTTCTAATATACCAATTATTTAATGGTGTGGTACCATCTAACATATTGGGATTATCTGTTGCCTCTCTGTTGTAATCCCAAGTAGTCTCTTCAGAGCCCAAGGAAGATCTGTATTCATCATCATAATCAGGATCCTCTTTATCGTAAAAATTCAAAAATGCTCCAACCATATTTTTCTCAGCTTTGCGCTCCTTACCTTCTTTGTCGATATAATACCAGTTCTCTAAGCTATGGTCACCCTGATTTTCATCATAAGGGCTGATAAAAAGCGAATTATACTCATAACTACAAGATGCTGAGCCTTCCTCACAGACTCTATTTGGCGGATTTATGCCCGAGGCAACATAATCAGATTGTTTTTTATCTCTGGTCTCCCTGACCCAATCTCTTATGTCTTTCTCCATACCGTAATAGTAGGTATACTCATCATTGTAGGTGCTGTAAACATAATTTGCGTTAATCCAGGCACCGTTTCCGCTTTCAGAACTTACCTCTTGAGGATAATATTTGGTAACTTCACCATCGACATTTTTATCGGCAGCTACATAAATATAGGGGTATTCCGGGTATATCGCCCAATCCGGGGCTTCTTCTGGATCATTAAACTCATCCGATAAAGTATAAACCTTTTTCTTGGTAGCAATATTGGATATCTTCCAATCCTCGGAATTATAATTTCCTTTTAAATAGACACTTTCTTCACCAATTACCGTAAATACTGCATTTCTGCCGCCGGAATTAGTGCCGGGAAGATTCTCTGCGTTAGATAATCGTATCGGATATCTTGAATAAATTATGCCATTTTTCGGGGCTCTTCCAGCAGCTTTTAAGTTCTCAACATTTATATCTAATACAGTTATTTGCTGGCTGGTTTTCCAATTGTAAAAACTAACGATTTCTGCTACCTTTTTATCGGATGATACCTCTTCGTTTAAATCTCTTACAGCTTCTCTCATATCTTCAATGTAAATTCCGTTGTCTTGGGCTTTTGTTCTATACTGGCTATCTTCATTTGCGGTGTCGAAAATCTGGCCCAAGAAAGGCTCTTTCTTCTCTACTCCGGATTGAATCGCTCCCTCGATGTTTTTATCAGCTAATATTGAAAGGTAATCAGCAAATCCCTCCTCTTGTTGCTGAGCATCGAAAGCTTGGGTTAACCAGGCACTTGAATTATCAGCATCGTTTCCATAGGTATAATCATCAAAAAATTCTTGGTTTTTATCATAATAATTAGCGCGAATATTATCATAATAATTTTTATTTACCTGACAGGCGCTATAGGCATCGGAATAACAGCCGTTACGGCAAGAATAGTAAGTGTTGCAACTATCGCTACAATCAGCCTGGTAACACTCGGAATAAGTGCTATACCAACAAGGCCAATCGGTTTGCCCTTCTTCATCAACACAATCTTCATTATCGTAAGCTTTAGTATAACAAGCATCGCGACAAGAATAACACTCATCAGCATCACACTTATTCTCAATACATTGTGAATATTTTTCGCTATAACAAGCATAATCTAATTTTTCGCCTCCGGTCTCATAGTCCTGAGACTTTAAGTATTCGCTGGCTTCATTATAAATTTTATTGTTTTCGGTTAAAGCTTCCCCTGAACCTTGTCCTACTACACTTCCTTCAGTATCTTTTTTTAGATATCTCCAGCCTTCGGTATTAGCGGGCTCCATTGTTTTATCTACCTTACACCCGGCTGTCCCTTCGCTGCACTTCTCGGTCACATAAAAAGTTACTGGATCACGATTTCCGTAATTATTTCGATATTTGCTCCATTCATACTCTCCTGGTAAAGAACCCGGTAACTGGAACCATTCTTCATTGCTTTCACCAGCTTTATTAGTTTCAGGCCTAAAGTGGACATCGCCTTTATAGGTATAGCCTTGAGACCGGTAACTATATAAAGAATCACTTCCCGAAAGATATATTCTATTCACATAAGGTTTATCATCACTGTTGCGATAAGTCCAATAATTGCTGGTTAAATCGCCGTCGGTTGTATACATATACCTTCCATAAGCCTCATCGCTATAATTATAACCCGAGCCGTAACGCTGCCTGCCGTAAAAATAAGTCTCATCGCCACGCCAAATCAAAGGAACCTTGCCTGAAGTCCCCCAATTAGCGCCAACCCAACTGCCAAAAGTATTCCAGCCTAAAGTAGTCGAGCCGTCTTTATCAGTACTCCACCTCCTAAAAGGCCCTGGGGTTACTAACTCTCCAGTTGTAGTTGCATAGTAACCTATACTATCATAATAATAAGGTGCCGGTGCCATGCTATCAAAACTACCGTCTAACCTATCAATATAATAAGGCCCGGGATATTGACGGCGCATACCATATTTAATAGTCCCTGAAGCACTCATCTCACCTAAACGATTAAACATTATGCCATTACCGCTTGGACGAAATTCAATATCTTTGTTGGTGTGAATTTTTCCGCCTTTACAATCATAAAGAGCCGAACCGGAAAAAGTAAGCCCGCTATTAGAAAACATTGCATAACGATACATCGGAGATGGTGCATGGATATATTCAAGGTAACGTGAACCAATCGGATTATCTTCGGTACCCATAAAAGCATGAATATAGATACTTATCTGCTGGCCATCATTAAGTACTTTGGTTCTAAAGTTTTGGCCGGTGAGCCGATAAAACCCTTGACGGGCTCCAACTTCTCCGCCTTCTAAGCGAGGGGTAGAATCATAGGTGTCGTCAGCGGTATCGGTGTCCCAACCATTTGGTAAAGGGGCGTGGGCCTCTTCCCATAAAACTGCGGTCTTTGCCGCCTCTAGCTCATATAGGGTTTGGAGTGAATTTTCGTATTGAAATTGTAATCTTGAGTCAGCTATATATTGGTAGGAAGAGAGCGATACAAATGAGAACATTATGACAAGAATAAATATACTGAGAATTAAAGCAATTGCCTTTCTTTGCATCTTTATTTAGTCGCCTCCTGTAGATGCTCCCTATTAAAATATACCATATATATTATAAAATATTCAAACGAAATGTAAATACATACTTTAATATATTTACCCTATTTTGGATGGAAATCAATTTAAATATGGTCGTTAAAATATTGCTCGGTTATGAAACGCCAACTATTTCCGCCGGTAAACCCTAATACGCCAGCTGAGCTTGCCGGAGTTGCCTGCGGAAATCTGGGATCATAAGATTGACGTAAACTTGGATTGCCACCAGAACCTCGAGTTAAAACATAGTAGCCATATCTTTTAGATTCATAATCGGTTTGGCCGCCTCTTCTTAAATTAATACCACTATAAGATTCTCCGGAAACGCTATAATATTCCGGTGTCCCAGACAACTGCTCCCGGTAATCTTCGTCAGCAGCAGTAGGAGAGGTGTTTTCGGCAAAATTCAGAAAAGCTCCATTCATTATCTTGGTAGCTGCGGCCTCTTGAGTACAAGACGGATTAGTACAATACTTCCAATTTTCTAGGCTATGATCGCCCTGGCCGCTATCATAGGGAGTCAAAAACAACGAATTATACTCATATTCACATGATGCCGACCCAGCCGAACACACTCTGTTAGGCGGATTTATATCAGATTGAGCATAATCATCTTGTTCTTGAGTAAATTTATTATAAATCCAATTCCTGTCACCTTGGGTCATATCAAAATAATATTTATATTGGCCGTCAGTGTGCTTGTCGTCAGCGGAATACCTATTGATCCAAACACCGTCACCATGGCCATTATTTGCATCTTCATCCTCAGGGTCTCCTTCCTGATGCAAATAATTAATTACCTCTCCGGTATCCGAATCCTTCTCGGCTTTCATATAGATATATGGATATTCCGGATATATCGCCCAATCCGGGGCTTCAGTACGATCCTCAAACTCATCGGATAAAGTATAGACTTTTTTCTTGGTAGCAATATTGGATATCTTCCAATCCTGGGAATTATAATTTCCTTTTAAATAGACACTTTCTTCACCGATTACCGTAAATACCGCCTTTTTATTGCCGGCATTGGTTCCGGGAAGGTTTTCAGCATTAGTTAGACGCAGTGGAACCTCAGAATATATTACTCCATTAACCGGATTTCGGCCGGAGGCTTTCATCTTATCAACATCAATTTCAATTAATTGCACCTCTTGAGCAGTTTTCCAATTATAGAAACTCACTGCTTTTGCAAACTCTTGAGATACCGGAAGCCCGGCATTTAAATCACTCACTGCTCCGGAAATGTCATCAATATAGAGGCCGCTATCTTGGGCTTTTAATTTGTACGGGCTATCATCGGTTCCCTCATCAAAAATTCTTCCCAGATAAGGTTCTTTTTCCGGCACTCCATAATCAACTACACCTTCAATATTTTGCTGGGAAAGTAAAGATAAGTATTCCGAGAAACCATCGGGTTGTTCCTCAGCATTTAAGGCTCTAATGAGCCGATACATGCTATCGGCATCATCTCGATCGGTTCCGTAAGTATAGTCATCAAACATATCATTATTTATATCATGCTCTTCTTTTGTGAAAGCATCAAAGTAAGGTACTTTGGTATATTGGCTACAATTATTAGCTTCTTTACATCTGTTGAAGTCGATAATTTCTTGAGCGCAACTTTCTTCATCTCCCCCATCTATTATCAAACACTGAAAAATATCGGCTCTTTCACTACCACAATTGTTCCAAACACATATATTATAAGTTGGGTTTGGGGTATCGGTTTGAACCATATAATCTTGAGCTTTAACATAAGTAGAATCAGGAGCGTTGTAACAAGCATCATCAAAGCACCGCACCCCGCCGGAATCTTGTTTTATATAGCGCCAGCTCTCATCAGTGTCGTTAGGCCCGTCTTCTACCGGCAAACATCCTGCTGAACCTCCATTACATGTCTCGGTGGCATAAAATTCTAGATTTGTATCCTGAGCATAGTAATCTTTGTAATTATACTTACTACCCCACTCATATTGCTGGTCTAAAGCTCCCGGCATACTAAACCAAGCATCATTTGTATTACCAAGCTTATCAACCGAAGGCTTAAAGTAGATATCTCCATTATAATATCTTCCCTCATTATTATTTATTATCTGAAGCTCTTCGGCTCCATAATCATAATTAGCTTGGTATATCGGAATTGTCCCAACACTGCTGCTGTAGCGATTACCTAAATTATCTAAGTAGTGCTCTCCATCTTCACCCCAGTAAGGACTATACACCGCACCACCATATTGCTTTCCATAAAAATAAGTATCTTCGCCAAGCCAAGCCAAAGGCATTGGCTCATGGCCATTATTACCATAAGGATGGCCTAAATAATTACCGCGCAGGCGCCAATCAAGATTCCAAGCACCATCGATATTGGTCCACTGCCTAAAAGGCCCGGGCATCAAATCCTCTTTAGCAGTTGTATTAACATACTCATCATAAGGATAAGGAGCTGGTGCCATACCATCGCTTGGGTTATTATCTAAATTATCGAATAGGTTAGATGAGGGATAAGTGTATTTTTGGTCATATTTAATAGTTCCTGATGCTGTCATCTCGGCAATATCGGCAAATCTTATACCCCCATATCGGGGCCTAAACCTGATATCACCGTTAGTATGTATCCTTCCGCCGTTAATTTCATAAAGCATCTCACCTTCAAATATCATATCGGCATTTGAAAACATTGCAAAACGATACATCGGAGACGGTGCGTGAACATACTCTAAGTATTGGGAATTCTCAGGCGAGGCTTCACTGCCTTGAAAACCATGAATATACATTACGACTTCTTGGCCGCTATTTAGAACCTTTGCTCGAAAAGTATATTGATGATTGTTGAGGGTCAAACGATAAAAACCGTCACCATCATCAATGTCTGAACCTTGGAGGCGATTTAGCGAATCATAAGTACCGTCGGCTTCATCGGTATCCCAGTTGTTGGGAATCGGTGAATGAGCCTCTTCCCATAAAAGAGCAATTTTAGCAACTTCGATATCATATAAAGTTTGAAGTGAAGTCTCATAGTAGCGTTGGATTCGGGAATCCGACATATATTGGTAAGCTGAAAGACCGACAAACGAAAACAAGATAACTAATAAAAATATACTTAAAACTAAAGCGATAGACTTCTTCGAATTAGCCATTGCACACCTCCCCTTTACCCATTAAAAAGTATACCATATATTATAATTTTTAACAAAAGAAAAGGTATTTTTTCTAGTAAATTAAAGGCTTTTGTTTGATTTTAAGGTAGGTTTTTTTAATAAATTTTTTATTTCTTAAGTATGATCGTTAAAATAATCTTCAGATATTAAACGCCAGCTGTTTCCCCCGGTAAATCCTAATACACCAGCAGAACTTCCCGGGCTAGCCTGAGGAAAACGGGCATCATAAGATTGCAAAACTTTAGGGTCGCCATGGCCTTTTATTCCGGCGCCATAATAACGTATATACCAAGAATATCTTTTACTTAAATAATCGGTTTGCCCCTCTCTTCTTAAATCGCAGCCATAACCACCGGTTGCATACTCGCCATAACCTAAAGATGCCTTATATTCATCGTTATATTCGGAATCATTAGGGTCGTAGAAATCTAGGAATGCGCCGTTCATAACCTTTGTAGCTTGAGTTTCGTCTCCATCATCATCGATATAATACCAGTTTTCTAAAGTATCATCGCCCTTACCATCATCATAGGGAGTTAAAAATAAAGAATTATACTCATAGCTGCAGGATTCTGAACCATCTTCACAGACCCGGTTAGGCGGATTTATGCCCGAGGCAACATACTCAGATTGTTTTTTCTCATATAATTCCTGGGCCCATTTTCGCTGGCCTGGGGTCATCCCGTAATAATAAACGTATTCATCTTCATACTTACTCTTAGCAGACCTTCCATTGACCCAAACCCCATTTTTTGAAGCCGGGTCTCCCTCTTCTTTGTAATATTTAACTACTTCATCACCTACCCTATCTACCTTAACATAGACATATGGATATTCCGGATATATTGCCCAATCCGGGGCTTCTTTTGGATCATTAAACTCATCGGATAAAGTATAGACTTTTTTCTTGGTAGCAATATTGGATATCTTCCAATCCTGAGAGTTATAATCTCCCTTTAAATAGACACTTTCTTCACCGATTACCGTAAATACTGCCTTTTTATTGCCGGCATTGGTTCCGGGGAGATTTTGGGCATTAGTTAGACGTACCGGATATTTTGAATATATTACCCCGTTTGCCGGATTATAACCTAATTCTTTGGCTTTTTCGACATTGATATCAACAACCGTAATCTCACTGTTAGTCTTCCAATTATAAAAAGTAACTTTTTCAGCCACATCGGCTGAGTTTAAAGTGCTGGTTACATCTTGGCCCTTAAATAAAATCGTGCCGTCGTCTTCAATGTAAATACCATTATCCCGGGCTCGTTCCTTATAGGGACTATCGCCCTCGGTGTCATCAAATATTTTTCCTAGATAAGGTTCTTTCTTCTCAACCCCGGATTGCATAACCCCTTCGATGCCTTTTTCAGCTAAATAACTTAAATATTCTGAAAAACCACTGGGTTGCTTTTCACTATTAAATGCCCTTATCTTCCTAAGCTCATGGTCTAAGTCGGTAGCATCAACCCCGTATAAATATTGACCGAAAATATCTTCTTTTTTATCGTCACTATCTT
>CAZGLF010000059.1:0-8340 GCA_964526615.1 uncultured Planctomycetia bacterium | reverse complement strand
GAAATTATATTCTCCAAAACCAAGAATAAATAAGGAATTATTTAAGCGTATTAGCGATAAGTAAAACCTTCGCTGGCAACGGCGAGGGGTTTTTTAATTTTAGGGAAGGTTGAAATATTATAAACATATTAAATAGGAGGTAGTTTATGTCAAAGACTTTAGTTGCGATTATAATTACTGTAATCTTGGCTCTATCTTTTCTAGGAGTTGCAAAAATATTTTCTGACACCGCCATAAGTATAAAAAACAAAGGCTATGTTAAAGTTAAAGGTTTTGCCAAACAAGAAATCAAATCAGACCTGGGGATATTTAAAGCAAAGCTTGCTACTGAAGGCTCAGACCTAAAGCTTTGCTATAAAGAACTTAAAGAAGATAAAGGTAAAACGACTGGTTTACTAAAGAGTTTTGGGATAGAAGAAGAAAATGTAGAGATGTTTCCTGTAGAGGTAGGAGAAGAATATAAGATAAATGAACGAGGCCACGAGACAGATGAATTTGTAAAATATATACTGAGGCAGAAATTCAAAATTGAGTTAGTTGATGTTGAAAAGATAGCTGAGTTATCGGATAAAATCTCTGAGTTGTTAAATAAAGGGGTAAAGATAGCAGCTTATGAACCTAAATATGTCTATACCAACCTTGATGATTTAAAGATAGAAATGATTGGAAAAGCTACAGCAAACGCCAAGGAAAGAGCAAAAACAATAGCTGAGAAAGGAAATTTTAGATTAGGGCCTATTGCTTCAGTAAGAGTAGGGATATTTCAGATAACTCCGGCTCATTCTACCAAAATATCCAGCTACGGCATTAATGATACCTCAAGCATAGATAAAGAAATCAAAAGCGTAGTTGAGATTGAGTATTTTGTTAAATAATCTATGGCACCAAGGCAGTTCGCAAAAACGAATTTTTGCTTTTTAGTGAAGGTAGTAGCCAGATTGCTTTGAATGTGGGGGAAGTTTGGTATAATCAAAATAAAGATTATAACTGAAAGAATTTGTATTGGCGTATTGTATTTGGTAAGATTATTGATATAATATGGTTTGCTTAACGCCCGCTGAGCAACTTTAGAAAATTGGCATTTAAACGAGATAAGCAAGTGATTTTGTAAAGCAGAATTGAAAGGAAATCGAAAATAATTCGTTATTTTGCTAAAAAAGACTTTGTAGGATTAGCTTTTTTTAATGGGATGTGTCCCGAGGCATAAATGAAAGACTTTACGGTAATAATATTAGCAGCTGGTAAAGGTAAGCGGATGAGGTCGAATTCTGCAAAAGTGCTTACCGAGTTAATGGGCCGGCCTTTGATATATTATGTTTTAAAAGAAGTCCTGGCTTTGAAAAAAGATATCACTCAGATAAGGGTTGCGGTCGGGTATAAAGCTAAAAAAGTAAAAGAATCAATAAAAGAACTTTTTAATGTCAAGAATAATACCATTTCTAACGGTATCAACTTAAAATTTATCGAGCAAAAGCAAGCTTTAGGTACCGCTGATGCAGTTAAAGCCGCCAGCAAAAGTATAAAGACAAAAAATATCTTAGTACTTTGCGGGGATGCCCCTTTAATAAAAGCCAAAACTCTTGCTAAGTTAATTAAAACCTATCGTAATAAGAAATTATCATCTATAGTGCTTAGCGCAGCAATTTCCGGTGAAAATTCTTTGGGAGCTATCATACGCGACAAAGAAGGAAAGTTAAAGGCGATTAGGGAGAAAGTAGATTTAAAAGACAAAAATTCTCACAATATATCTAATGAAATAAATAGCGGGATTTATTGTTTTAGGACCCGGGATTTAGTTGGTAATTTGAGTAAAATAACTGTAAACCGTAGGAAAAGAGAGTATTTTTTAACCGATATAGTAGAGATATTTTATAATTTGGGTTTAAGCATTGATTCATATCGGCTTGATGATTTTACCCAAGTTTTTGGGATAAATACTCAGCAAGACCTATATCAAGCCCAAAAAATACTGCGCGATTGGATTATTTATAATCATATTGCTTCTGGCGTTAAGGTGGTTGATCCAGCCACAACCTTTATTGAAGAGGGGGCTAAAATCGGTAAAAATACAATAATTTACCCCTTTACCTTTATTGAAAACAGTGTTATAATTGGCAACAATTGTGCCATAGGGCCCTTTATTCGTTTGCGTAAAAAAACAAAAATCGATGAAAGTGTCCAGGTAGGAAATTTCTTAGAAATTAACCGTAGCCACATTAAAAAAGGCGCAAGGATAAAGCATTTCGGTTATATTGGCGACGCAGTAGTTTCCGAAGATGTTAATATCGGAGCCGGCACTGTTATTGCTAATTATGATGGAAAATCGAAAAATAAAACCTTTATCGATAAAGGCGCATTTATTGGATCTGATAGTGTATTGGTGGCTCCAATTAATATAGGTAAAGAGGCAGTTACCGGAGCCGGAAGCGTGGTAACAAAAAATGTAAAGTCAAAGACAATTGTAGTTGGAGTTCCGGCAAAAGAATTGAAGAAAAAAGGTGATGCAAAATGAATAATTTAGTAGTTTTTAGTGGCGATGCTAACTTAAAGCTTTCAGAGAAAATATGTAAGAGCCTTGAAGTTAAGTTAAGCGAATCCGGCGTTTACCGTTTTAGCGATGGTGAGATAGGAGTAAAAATTTCAGAAAATGTAAGAGGTAAAGATGTATTCATAATCCAACCAACTTGTCCTCCGGTAAATGATAACTTAATAGAATTATTAATTTTACTTGATGCTCTAAGAAGGGCTTCGGCTCAAAGAATTACCGCTGTGATGCCATATTTTGGCTACGCTCGCCAAGATAGAAAAGACCAGCCTAGAGTACCGATTAGTGCTAAATTAGTGGCTAATCTTTTAACTGGGGCCGGAGCAAGCCGCATATTAACACTTGATTTACACGCCGGGCAAATTCAGGGATTTTTTGATATTCCTCTGGATCATCTATATGCGATAAATGTTTTTACCGATTACTTTATGAAAAAGGATTTAAAGGATTTGGTTATTGTTGCTCCGGATGTCGGAGGTATTAAAAGGGCCCGCGCTTATGCTAAAAGATTTAATGTTGGATTAGCAATAGTTGACAAGCGAAGAACTTCGCCGGAGTCAACCGAGGCACTGCATTTTTTAGGAGAGGTTAAGGATAAAAACGTTATAATGGTCGATGACATGATTGCAACCGGGTCTTCTTTAGTGGAAGCAGCAAAAGGCTTGAAAAAAGAAGGAGCCAAGAAAATATTTGCAGTAATTTCTCACGGCCTTTTAACTAATAACGCAGTAGATAAAATTAATAAGTCAGAAATAGATAATTTGGTAATTACAGATTCGATACCTTTACCCGAAGAGAAAAAAAGCGATAAGATAGAAGTGGTTTCGGTGGGTGATCTTTTTGCTGAAGCTATTCGGAGAATTCACTTTGAAAAATCAATCAGTGTATTATTTGATTCAATAGGGGGATAAAAATGGATAAGATTAAAATTCAAGTTCAAGTTCGAGACAAAAAAGGTAAAGAAGTTGCAAAAAAAATTCGCAGGCAAGGGTTGATTCCAGCAGTAGTTTATAGCGAAGATACTAATATTGCTTTAACAGTACCGTCAGAAAGTATGAAGGCATTGCGTTCAATCCATTTTTCCGAGAGTGCTGTTATCGATATGGAAATTCTTGGCGATAAGAAACCAAAAACTATACCAGTATTTATTAAGGATATTCAATTTGACCCCTTAAGTGAAGGAATTCTTCATTTGGACTTTTTGAAAGTTTCCTTAAAGGAAAAAATAAAAGTTCATGTTCCGATAGTTGTGAAGGGAGAGTCAAAGAATGTTAAAGAGGCCGGAGGGGTCATTGAGCAGATATTAAGAGATCTTGAAGTAGAAGGCCTTCCTTTAGATATTCCAGACCATATTGACCTAGATATTTCTGAATTAGAAATTGGTAACTCAATTCACGTTGCAGATTTAGATCTTGGGGCAAACATAAAAATTATTACTGACCCCGAAGCAACAGTAGTTACGGCTTTAGTCAAAAAAGAAGAACCTGAAGAAGAGGCCGAAGAAATCGAAGGTGTTGAGGCCGAAGAAGGGGCTGAGCCTGAGGTTATCAAAGAGAAGAAAGAAGAGGCTGAAGCTGGATCCGAAAAAGAAAAACCAAAAAAAGAAGAAGAGAAGAAGTAAAGAGTTGAAAGTTTTATTCGGATTAGGTAATCCCGGAAAAAAATATTTAAATAATAGACACAATATCGGCCATATGATTTTAGACAATATGGCTACAGAACAAAGAGTATCATTTAAAAAAAATATATTGCTAAAGGCAAACAGTGCACATAAGAACATAAGGGGCCAAGAAGCACTTTTGGTTAAGACGCGCACTTTTATGAATAATTCCGGCCTTTGCGTTAATAAGGTTGTAAAAAAATACAACGTTGATTTAAGTGATATTTTAATTGTTTATGATGATAGCGATCTTGAATTCGGAGCAATTCGTTTTCGGGAGAAAGGTTCCAGTGGAGGCCATCGAGGTATGGCATCAATCATAAACCAGCTTGGAACCGAAGGTATAAACCGTTTAAGAATCGGTATCGGGACGCCGGTTGAAGTCGAATTGGCCGATTATGTGCTTTCTGATTTTAATAAATCAGAGAAAAAAGAACTAAATTATATTATCGAGCAAGCAGTTTCGGCTTGTTTTGATTGGGTAAATAACGAAAGTAATTTTTTAAAGCAAAAATACAATCGACGAGGAGGTAAATAGTGAATAAAACTTACGAAAGCATGGTAATTGTCAGGCCTGATTTATCTGATGAAGATAAAGAAGAAATATTCAATAAAATTACCACACGTATTGAAGAGCTGGAAGGAAAAGTGGTATCAGCTAAGGTTTGGGCGAAAGAACGCAACTTCCATTATTTTTTAAGAGGAAGAGGCGCTGAGAAAAAGAAATATTTTAAAGGATGTTATTGGCTGGTTAATTTTTCTCTTGATAGGTTAAAAATAATTGACTTAGAAGAAACAATGAAGCTGGAAGAGAGAATTTTAAGAAAACTCATAGTTAGCCTTGAAGATAAAGGAAAGCTTAAGATGAAGGCCAGTAAAAAGATATAAATTATTAAAGGAGGGTAAGCCGTGGTTAATCTTAATAAAGTATTTTTAGTCGGAAATTTAACTCGAGATCCCGAGTTGCGATATACACCTCAGGGAACAGCTGTTAGCACCTTGAGAATGGCGGTTAACAGGTCTTTTAAGGATAAGAGCGGCCAAACCCAGAGAGATACCTGTTTTGTGAATGTTGTCGTTTGGGGGCAGATGGCCGAAGTTTGCAATCAATATTTACAAAAAGGAAGGGCTGTATTGATTGAAGGACGGCTTCAGTCAAGATCATGGCAGAATAGTGAAGGAAAAAATAGAAGTGTGTTGGAGGTAGTTGCTACCAGAGTTCAATTTATGCCGCAATCTTCAGGTCAAAGGGCTCAAGAGCAGGCAGGAGATTTTGACTCAGGCAATGAACCTCAAGAAACAGCTAATTTTGGAAATAACGATAATGAATCAGGAGAGGCGATTTAAGATGATAGACAAAAAAAGCAGAGGACCAAAAAGGATTAGCAGAAAAGGCATTAAATTTAAGAAGAATTGTGTTTTTTGCAAAAATGATTTAGATATCGATTATAAAAATATCGAACTTCTCGGACGCTATATTTCCTCGCGCGGAAAAATTTTATCCCGCCGAATCAGCGGTAACTGCGCCAAACATCAGCGCAAAATTGCTAAGGAGATAAAACGGGCCAGATATCTAAATTTATTACCTTACATTGGGAAATAATTTTAAATTTAACGATAAAATAGCTTAATTCTAAAGGGGGTAAGAAAAAGTGAAGATAATTCTTCTTAGAGATATGGGAAAATTAGGCAAAGAAGGCGATGTTGCACAGGTAAAAGATGGTTACGCACGTAATTATTTAATTCCTGAAGGTATTGCCTTGGCTGCTACCGATAACAATTTTAAAAAAATCGACAGCATTAAAAAAGAGCGTGCAAAAAATGTTGAGAAAGAAAAACAGAAATTTTTTGAATTAAAAGATAAAATAGAGCAGTCTTCATTGACTATCACCAGTGAAGCTAAAGAAGACGAGCAATTATACGGAAGCATTACTCAACCCCAGATATTGAAATTGCTAAAAGCCGAAGGCATTGAGATCGAAAAAGAAAATTTGACTCTTGAAGAACCAATAGATAAGTTGGGAGTTTATAATTTAGAAGTTAGCCTTCATCCGGAAGTTAAAGCGAATTTAAGAGTCTGGGTTGTTAAGAAATAAAAAGCTTTACCGTAGTTATTTTTTTTGGTAGATTTACCTTGAAAGAACCCCTAAAAAATTAATAAGCCTGTTGAAATCTAAGGTTTTGGAGGAATTGTTTAAGTGAGCGTGGATAGCCCAATTAAACATTTAGATAAAATACCACCCCAGAATATCGAAGCTGAAATGGCAACTTTGGGCTCGATGCTTATCGATGAAAAAGTTATAGCTGAAATCTTAGAGTTAGTTGATGAAAATTCTTTTTATAAGAATGAACATAAAACAATATTTAGTTGTATTGTTTCGTTATTTGATGTCCGCAAAAAGATCGACACCCTTACGGTAGCCGAATATTTAAGCAAAAAGAAACTTCTTGAAAAAATCGGCGGCGCAAGTTATCTCACTACCTTAACTGATTTTGTGCCTACCTCCGCTAATGCCACACATTATGCTTCAATAGTTAAAGAAAAAAGTATTCTACGTTCTTTAATTAATAGTGCTACCGAAATAGTCTCCTCGGTCTATAAAGGTGAAGAAGAAGTCAGTAACATATTGGACCGAGCCGAAAAATTAATTTTTGAGATAAGCGATAAAAGAATCGAAGGCGGCTATGTTCATATTAAGGATATAATAAAGGATGGTATCGAATTAATCGAGTCGTTATACCATAAGAAATCACACGTTACCGGTATTCCCAGCGGGTTTAAGGATTTTGACTTAAAGACCGCGGGTCTTCAAAAAGGAGATCTTATTATTGCTGCCGGGCGTCCTTCTATGGGTAAGAGTGCCTTTGCAACCTCAATTGCAAATTATGTTGCGGTTGAGGAAAAGATTCCGGTTGCGATTTTTAGCTTGGAAATGTCAAAAGAGCAGTTGATGCAAAGGTTCCTTTGCTCGCAAGCAAAAGTTGAAGTTAACCGTGTAAGAACTGGTTTTCTTGCTCCAGCTGAGTGGCCGATTTTAACCAGTGCCGCCGGTAAACTTTCCGAGGCCCCGATATTTATTGATGATACCCCGGCGCTTACCATATTTGAATTAAGAGCAAAAGCAAGACGGTTAAAAGCTCACCATGATATCCAGCTAATTTTGGTGGATTATTTGCAGTTGATCCGTGGAATGAGAAGAGGCGATAGCCGTCAACAGGAGATATCTGAGATTTCACAGGCCCTTAAAGCTTTAGCTAAAGAACTTAAGGTTCCGGTGATTGCAATTAGTCAGCTCTCCCGCGCAGTCGAGTCTCGCGAGGGCCATCGTCCGAAATTATCAGATTTGAGAGAATCTGGAGCAATTGAGCAAGATGCTGATGTAGTAGTACTGCTTTTTAGAGAAGAATATTATAACCCTAATGAGGACAATATGGGTAAAGCAGAAGTTATTATTGCTAAACAAAGAAATGGGCCGGTAGGGAGTATATTCTTAACTTTCTTAAAGGAATTTACCAAATTTGCCGATATGGCAAGAGAAAAGGAGGATTGACTTTGAGTATTAATACCTTTATAATGCTTAAAATGACACGGAAAATTCTGATAACTTTTATAATTTCTTTATTTGTAACTACTTGGGCCTATCCGCAGGGTCAAATTTCTCGCATCGATATCAAGGGTAATAATATCGTTAGCGATGCCACGATTATTTCTAAAATCAAAGTTAGAGCCGGCCAGCCTTACAATGAAAATGTAATCAACAATGACGTTAAAAATCTTTACGCGACCGGGTTCTTCGAAACAGTTAAGGTGGAAAAAAGCAAAGATGAAGAGGCAACGGTAGTAACCTTTAAAGTTAAGGAAAAAAAGGTTTTAAAAGATCTTAAAATCGAGGGTGCCAGGTATATCCGTGAGAAAAATATTCGTGGAGCAATAGACCTTAAAGAAGGTTCATTTGTTGATGATTATCGAATTAAAGAGACCGTCCGAAAGATCAAAAATCTTTATAGTGAGAAAGGTTTTACCCAGGCCGAGGTTGGTTATGAACTCATACCAATAGCTGATAAAGATCAGGTGAATATGGGCGCAGGCTTCTCCAGGACCCCGAGAAGGCCGAACCCCGCCGGCGCGACACCG
>CAZGLF010000058.1:0-8483 GCA_964526615.1 uncultured Planctomycetia bacterium | reverse complement strand
TACTTGATTTAGTAGCTTTGCTTGCTAAGGAGCAAAACCACCATCCGCGTTTGACATTAACTTATAACAAATTAAAGATAACCCTTACTACTCACGCTGCCGGAGGTTTGACTGATAATGATTTCATTATGGCAGATTATATAGATCAATTGGCTAGGGAAGATTAAATATTGATTTGAGAAAGAGGAGGAAAACTATGAGGTTGCGAACAAGAAACATTATGGTAATAGCGTTAACATTTATGCTAATTGGCTCATTCGTCTATGCTAAAAGCAAAAAAGGCTCCTATTGCCGTATGGGTTCAGAACACGGCGGTATGTACACTAAAAAAGATAAAGATATGGATTTAGAAGACAAGTTTTTTAAAAAAATCCATTTTATATTTGCTTACGATGAAAAAATCAATCTTAGTGACGACCAAAAAGATAAGATAATCAATGAAAAATTCAGTTTAAAGAAAGACCTGATCGATAAAAAAGCAAAGATAAAGATGCTCCTTATTGATTTGAAAAAAGAATTTATGCAGGATGATTCAAACACCGGAGCTATTAATTCATTAATAGATAAAAAATACAATTTAAAGAGAGAAAAAGCCAAAAGGATAGTTTCAGCCTATGTTAATGTTAAAAATATCTTATCCCAAGACCAGTATGACAGCTTAAAAGATATTTGGGAGAAACAGATGAAGTACAAAATGAAAGGCATGTTGGGGGAGATGGGTATGATGGATAAAGATTACATGGGAAAGATGATGATGAAGAAAAAATAGCGGCATAGTTTGTTGTAACGCTTATTATTGGGTTGTTTCGCAGAGTATAAAACTAAATCAGAAAGAATTAACTTTTTAGGTTAGAATTAAGGCTTGGTAAGATAGGTATTTACAAAATGGAGTTAGATAAAAAAACCAAAAAAGAAATTGTTGCCATTCAAAGAAAAGAGATTACCCATTATGCAATATATAAAAGATTAAATGCTGCAGTAGAGGGTTCTGACAACAAAAAAATAATGAACAAGATTGCTGAAAATGAATTGGAGCAATATAGATTTTGGAAAGAGTTCAGCAAAAAAGACCTAAAGCCGAACAAATTAAAAGTAATGGCTTATGTTTTAATGGCAAAGACACTGGGTTTGAATTTTGCCTTAAAGCTTATGGAAAAAGAAGCTAGTTTGACAAAAGAAACTTATCTTAAACTTCAGGGGGTAAATCATGGTGTAAAAGCTACCATTAAAGATGGAGAGGCCAGAGAACAGGATATTTTAGAGTTAATTGATGAAGATAAAATGAAATATACTGATTCGATGATATTAGGCCTCAACGATGGTTTGGTGGAATTGTTGGGAGGGTTGGCAGGGTTTACTTTTGCTTTGCAAGATGCAAAGCTGATAGCGGTTTCAGGTTTGATTATGGGCATAGCCGGTTCTTTATCAATGGGGGGTTCGGAATATTTATCGACAACCGATAAAAGGGATAAGAGCCCAGTTAAAGCAAGTATCTATACTGGAGTAACTTATTTTACCATAGTGGTTTTGTTGATATTTCCTTTTATGATATTTACTAATCCATTTTTTAGTTTACTGATAACCTTTTTAATAGCGGTTTTGGCAATTGCTTTTTTTAATTATTATATTACGGTTGCTAAAAATATAGCTTTCAAAGAAAGGTTTTTCCCAATGCTTTCAATCGGTGTGGGAGTTGCAATAATCAATTTCATTGTCGGTTTAACTGTAAGAAAGATTTTCAATATAGGTTCCTAGGCAATTAAAATTTGGTTTTATGTTTAAAAATTATTTATTGATGAATTTAAGCCAAGGAGGTTATTATTATGCCTCAATATAGCTGCCCAAAATGCGGCATGACCTATAATGAGCCAGGCAAGTGCGATATGTGTGGTGTTGAGTTAGAAGAGGTGCAAGAAAACGATAATAGTAAAGATAAAAATAAAGAAAGCCAGCACAACCAACATAAAGATCATTCATCCCATCATGCGCATATGGTTAAGGATTTTAAGAAACGTTTTTGGGTATCGATTGTTGTAACAATTCCGGTTTTAATCCTTTCTCCGTTAATCCAATCATTTTTCGGGATAGAATTTAGATTTAAGGGAGATCTATTTGTTCTTTTTCTAATTTCTACTTTTGTTTATTTTTACGGCGGCTGGCCGTTTTTAAAGGGTTTTTTTAAGGAGATCAAGAAAACAAAACCCGGCATGATGACTTTGATTGCTTTGGCAATATCAGTAGCTTATTTTTATAGTTCAGCAGTTGTATTTGGGGTTAAGGGTAAGGTTTTTTTCTGGGAACTGGTTACTTTAATTGATGTTATGCTGCTTGGGCATTGGATTGAGATGCGCTCGGTTATGGGGGCCTCGGCTGCTTTAGAGGAGTTGGCAAAGTTAATGCCTTCGCAAGCTCATTTAGTTAAAGATGACGGGGATGTCGAAAAAGTAAAAATAGAAGAATTAAAAGCCGGCGATAAAGTGTTAGTTAAGCCGGGTGAGAAAATTCCGGTTGATGGAAAAATAATTGAAGGGGAATCCGATATTAATGAAGCTGCAATTACCGGTGAATCAAAACCGGTATCAAAGAAACAATCCGATGAAGTAATAGCCGGAGCAGTAAATGGGGATGGTTCTTTGAAAATTGAAGTTACTAAGACCGGAAAAGATTCTTATCTGTCTCAAGTGATAGAGATGGTTAAAACTGCCAGTGAAAGTAAATCCCGGGCTCAAGGTTTAGCTGATAAAGCTGCCTTTTGGCTTACCGTGGTTGCTTTGAGTGTTGGTATAATCACCTTAGTGAGCTGGCTTTTATTTGGCAAGGAATTTGTTTTTGCTCTTGAGCGAATGGTAACAGTTATGGTTATCACCTGTCCTCATGCCTTAGGTTTGGCAATACCTTTGGTTATCGCGGTTATTACTGCCATCTCAGCAAAGAACGGGCTCTTAATTCGCAACCGGACTTCTTTTGAAGGGGCAAGAGGAATTGATACTGTAGTATTTGATAAGACCGGAACTTTAACTAAAGGTGAATTCGGAGTAACAGATATTATTAATTTATCAGACTCCGATGATGATGAGATTCTGGCGCAGGTTGGGGCAATTGAGGTAAATTCTGAACATACTATAGCCAAAGGTATCGTTAAAAAAGCAAAGGAAAAACAACTTTCATTGCCAAAGACCGAAAAATTTGAAGCTATTCCCGGTAAAGGAGCTAAAGCTAAAATTGAAAATAAAGAGATATATATCGGTAACCGAGGGCTATTAGAAAAACTAAATATCTCTGATGATGAGGCTCAGAAAAAAGCCGATGAAATTGCTTCAGAAGGCAAAACCACTATCTTTATTGCTTCGGAAAATAAAATAATCGCTATTATAGGTTTAGCTGATATTGTAAGGGATGAATCTAAAGAGGCAATTAAGAAATTAAAAGATTTGGGTAAAGAAGTAGCAATGATAACCGGGGACAATGAAGAAACTGCCAAAAGTGTGGCTGAGGAATTAGGCTTAGATACCTACTTTGCTCAAGTTTTACCGGATAAAAAATCCGAAAAGATAAAAGAGCTCCAAGGAAAAGGTAAAAAGGTCGCTATGGTCGGAGATGGGGTTAATGATGCTCCGGCTTTGGCACAGGCTGATGTTGGTATCGCGATTGGAGCCGGAACCGATGTTGCCGTTGAGACCGCCGATGTGGTTTTGGTTGAAAGTGACCCCAGAAATGTAGTTGATGTTATATCGCTTTCAGAGATCACTCAACGAAAGACTATCCAAAATCTTGTTTGGGCAACCGGTTATAACGTTTTTGCTATTCCTTTGGCAGCCGGAGTACTATATAAATATGGGATTGTTTTAGCGCCGGCAGTGGGAGCTTTGATTATGTCTTTAAGCACAGTTATTGTGGCAATTAATGCCAAGCTGATTAGATACAAAAAGAGCAAAGGTGAGTAGGTATAAGAATCCTTATCTAGCTTTAGCCTTCTCTTTAATTCCTGGCTTATCTCACCTTTATATAAAAAGGCCTAAAAAAGCAATTGGATTATTAATTATCGATGCCGTAATTGGTTTAACCTTTTTATTTTCGGATTCATATTTGATGCGGCTACTAATGGTTAATATTTATTTGATTACTTTTTTCCCGGCTTGCCTGGAAGTTTATCAATTAATTCGTTATGGAAAAAGTAAGATAAGTACTGATGCTAAGTGGTATGTTGTGGTTTTACTTCTTACTACTGGGTTTGGTGCTCTTGGCTTGCTATGGCAGAGTAAGCGCTTCTCAAAGACGGCAAAAACAGCCTGGAGTGTAGCAGTGCCGTTGTTAGCGATATTGTTTTTTAGCTCACTCATTAAGTATTGGGATATGTTGGAAAGATTATTACGAAGTTGGCTAGGCTAAATATTTTTCTTTGCCTAAGGTTTTAAGTTAGGTCATTATTGAACTTGAGACCGATCGTAGTTTAAAAGTAGAAAAAACTAAGAAAAAAGTAACCTTACCCAATTGTTAAATCTTCTCTAAATAAGATAATAAAATTAAAAAGTAGGGAATCAATAATATCAATTTTTAAAAAATAATAAACTTTTGACGGATGGAAGTAAAAAAGATAATTAAGGAATGAATTTAAAAGAAAAAGTTGCATTGGTGACCGGCGGAGCCCAAGGTATTGGAAAATGTATTGCTAAAACTTTACTTGAGGTTGGCATGAGCGTGGTGGTAGCTGATATTGACAGCGAAGCCGGCAAAAACGCTATTGAGGAATTAACTGCCGAAGGAGAAGTAGGGTTTATTTATTGTGATGTCGGAAGTGAGGAGTCGGTAAAGGAGCTTTTTAAAGAATTTAACAGCCATTACAAACGTTTAGATTTGCTGGTCAACAATGCCGGAATAATGCTTAATAAGCCAATTAGTGAGCTTTCTTATAAAGAGTGGAACCGGGTTTTAGCAGTTAATTTAGGGGGAATGTTTCTTTGCAGCAAATATGCACATCAAAAATTAGCCGAAAGCAAAGGCAGCATTATCAATATTTCTTCAACTCGAGCATTTATGTCTGAGAACAATACTGAAAGTTATTCGGCTTCCAAAGGCGGAGTAATTGCCCTTACCCATTCTTTAGCAATAAGTTTAGGCCCTGATATCCGGGTTAACTCTATCAGCCCAGGGTGGATTGAGGTAAGTGATTGGAAAAAACCACAGCTAAAGAGTGAACCAGAATTAAGCAAGCAAGACCATTTACAACATCCAGCCGGAAGGGTTGGCAGGCCCGGCGATATCGCAGCAGCGGTTCTTTTTTTGGCTGATCCGGCAAATTCTTTTATTACCGGGACAAATTTTATTATTGACGGCGGTATGACGCGTAAGATGATTTATATTTAAAGCAAAATTAAAACATGAAATAATAAATACTAGTGACAATGAAGCGTTTAAGACGTTGAATTTCTATGCTCCTAAGGAGTATTAGGCTCTTTATTTTTAGATAAGTATTCAAAGAATATAGTTACGGAGGTTGATATGAATAAAGTTAAATATTTTCTTATTCCAGTTGATGATATAGAGCGGTCAATTGAATTCTACCGTTCTAATTTTGGTTGGGAGATTAACTCTTTCGAACAAATCGAAGGAGAACAATATTATGTCATTAAAAGCTTTGCCGGAGAAGGCGGCCATAAAAAACCCAGTATCTATGGAGGGTTGATAAAAAAAGGTACCAGAGGCTTAGATAATATTACCGTTGTCGTTGAGGTTGCCTCAATTGATGAGACAGTTAAAAACTTAAAAAATTCAGAATTAGTTTTTCTAAAAACCCCTCTTAAACCATCAGGCTTTTATGCTCAGGTTAGAGATAGCGAAGGCAATATTATCGGATTGTTTGAGGAAAGTACTGAGGTTTAAGCAATACCAATGAAAGATTGGATATTAACTTATAATAAATATGAACCAGAAAAAGAGGGCTTAAGAGAGGCTTTATGCGTTTTAGGCAATGGATACTTTACAACTCGTGGAGCAGCCCAGGAGTCAACTGATGATGGTATTCATTACCCCGGAACCTATCTTGCCGGAGGGTATAATCGCCTAAAGACCGAAATGAAGGACCAGGTTGTCGAAAATGAAAGTTTAGTCAATTTTCCTAATTGGCTGCCGCTTAATTTTAAGATTGCAGATGGCCAGTGGTTTAGTTTAGATAATGTTAAGATACTTTCCTATCAACAGGTATTAAATATCAAAGAAGCAACCTTAAGCCGGGAAATTCATTTTCGCGACAAAGAAGGCTTGGAGACGATTTTAACTACTAAACGTTTGGTGTCAATGGATAACCAACATATCGGGGTAACTGCAATTTCAATTGAGCCTCAAAATTGGGATTCTGAAGTTGAGGTTTTATCAGCTCTAGATGGACGGGTTAAAAATAATGGGGTTAAAAGATACCGGGAATTAAATAGCGGTCATCTTCAAGCAATAGAGGCTAGATGCTTTGAGGATAACGGTATTTTTTTAGAGGTTCGGACAAACCAATCTCATATCCATATGGCTCAGGCAGCTTTAACCAAAGTTTATTTAAATGAAAGCCCTTTAAAAAAAGTAAAAATTGGTAATTATAAAGAGAAAAATTATATAGCCAAACATTTTAAATTAAAGCTAAAGAAAAAGCAGGTTTTACGTATTGAAAAAACCTTAGCTCTTTATACTAACCGGGATAAAGCAATTACAGAATGCGGCTTGGAAGCCCGAGATGCTGTTAAACGAGCTGGAAATTTCAAAGATTTATTGAAAGATCATAAGCTTGCCTGGAAACACTTTTGGAAGGGTTTTGATATCGATATTACAATGAGTGATTCTAAAGAAGGGATTTCACCGGTAGTCCGGCTTCATCTTCTGCATCTTTTACAGACTACCTCGGTTCATTCATTGGATTTAGATATTGGAGTGCCGCCGCGGGGATGGCACGGAGAAGCTTATCGGGGACACATTCTTTGGGATGAATTATTTGTTTTTCCGATTTTGAATTTACAATTGCCAGAGCTTACCCGCTCATTGTTGCTTTATCGCTATCGCAGATTATCGGCAGCCCGCCGGGGGGCCAAGGATGCTGGTTTTGACGGAGCAATGTATCCTTGGCAAAGCGCAAGCAACGGCCGGGAGGAAAGTCAAAAAATACACCTTAATCCAAAGTCCGGACACTGGATTCTTGATAACTCTCAACTTCAACGCCATGTTAATCTTGCCATAGTCTATAATGTTTGGCAATATTTTGAAGCAACCCAGGATTTTGAGTTTTTATCTTTTTTTGGTGCTGAAATTATTCTTGAGATTGCCCGTTTCTGGGCAAGTGTTGCGGTTTTTAACCCCCAGAGAAAGCGTTACGAAATTAGAGGAGTCATGGGACCGGATGAGTATCATGATGGTTATCCAGGCCAAGAAAGGCCTGGTTTAAACAATAATACTTATACTAATTTAATGGTTTCCTGGACCTTTTTGCGGGCAAAAGAATCCTTAGAAGCAATTCCTCAGGATCGCAAGCACGAGCTGCAGGAAAAGCTTAAAATAAGTGATGAGGAACTTTATCAATGGGAAGATATTCGCAAGAAACTCTATATCCCTTTTCACCAAGACGGGGTTATTAGCCAATTTGAGGGATATGAGGATTTAAAAGAATTAAATTGGGGAAAATACCGGAAAAAATATAAAAATATCGATAGGCTAGACCGGATTTTAGAGGCCGAGGAAGATAGCGCTAACAATTACAAGGTGTCTAAACAAGCCGATGTTTTAATGCTTTTTTACCTTTTTTCAGCCGAAGAGCTACGTACCTTGTTCAATGATTTAGGTTATGAATTAAAAAGAGAAACTATTAAAAAGACAATCGATTATTATATGAAGCGCACTTCTCATGGCTCAACCTTGAGCCGTTTAGCCCATTCTTGGGTTTTAGCCCGGTTGGACCGCGAAGTTTCCTGGGGCCTATTTTGCAAGGCTTTAAAAAGCGATGTTGATGACATTCAAGATGGTACTACTTCGGAGGGGATCCATTTAGGTGCGATGGTTGGAACGGTTGATATTTTGCAGCGATGTTACCTAGGTATGGAATTTCGTGGCAATGTACTTCGTTTTAACCCTGTCTTGCCGAAAGAACTCAATCAAATGCAGACCCGTATTCGTTATCGCGGGCATTGTCTTCGGGTGACGGCTAATCATAAAAAATTAACAGTAAAATCCGAACAAGGTGCAGCCAAACCGATTAAAATAGCTTATTGCGAACAAGAATACGACTTAAAAAAAGGACAAAAACAGAAAATTGATTTAGATCAGCAAGCTTGCTGAAAAACTTTTGATTGTTTCTAAATGATTTGAAAAAGGTAAAAAGTTCCACCCCCGGGGTGGACGCCGGGACTCCCCGGTAAAAAGTTCCACCCCCGGGGTGGACGCCGGGACTCCCCGGGGGTGAGCCTGCCTGCCGGCAGGCAGGGAAGCTGGTTGTATTGGCAGATAAATAAAAA
>CAZGLF010000057.1:0-8747 GCA_964526615.1 uncultured Planctomycetia bacterium | reverse complement strand
TGGCCCCAATATTGGTTCATAACCCTGTTTTCTTAGCTCTTTCCAATTATATCTACCTAAACCTCTTTGAGAATCGTAATCTCCCCACAATTGCTGTTCCGGCAAACCTATATGCCATCCAGCTGGTAGTATCTTTCCTTTGTTTTTTTCAAATATTGCACTATTAAATTCAGCTTCAACTCCTTCCATGCTTCTGAAAAATGGCTGGCAAAAACCGACTGATAAACCTAATTTATGTGCATAATCTATAGCTTCTTTAAGTTGTTTAGTTAGAAAATACTGTTGCATCAAAACTAAATTATATACCTGTGTGTATGCAGAAGTTCTAGCGATCTGTTTATCAGATTTTGAGACAAATTTATCAAAATCATCTATTGAATATCCATATATCCTGTCTCTAAAAATTACCAAAGTTTTTAGATAAGCATATTGAGCCATCTCTTTTTTTTCGCTGAATCTTACAAAATCATCTGGTAAATTAGAATTGAATTCATTCCATTTTTCAAGAAGGGTCTCTCCTTGAAAATCAACCAAACTCCAATCAATATATCTTGGATCCATTGCATAGGCACTCAATATAGAAAAAGGACTATCATTTGTTTCTGACCTTGCAGTATCGCATAGCGAAACTAAAAGTACCGAATTAAATTCTAATTTTTTAGCCTGTTCAAATATGTATCGTAAATCACTTATATTTCCAAAAGCATTAAGATCTCTGCTTGGTCTAGCTGCATTTCTTAAGAAAGCATAATACATTCTTAACCCTTCAGGGCTTACATGAAAATACTTAGATTTAACGAAAAATCTTGTATTTTCTAAAGCTTTTGATTCGTTTCTTTCTTTATTAACAATATGGCTAATAAGTTCATGGTAGAGAATTTCAGTCTGCTTAGCTTTGGAGAGATTAAAAAAGTAAGGATGAATAAATACGGTTTTTGAATTAACGTCACAAGTCGCAACATTTATAAGTGTTTTTCTCAAATCAGTAGTTATAACTAATCTCCATATTGGTGGTGCCCTCGGAGATATTTCTTTAATACAATCTAAAGCTTCCTGTAATACAGCACTATAATTCTGAGGTAACAAATCTATTTCACCTAAATCAAAATATTTAACCCGTTGATCCAATAAAGTTGTGTTTTTACCAAATTCTTTTTCTGCTTTAACTTGGTAAGATTGAGGAATTGGTAAAGGATAACCATTAATTATTCTAAAACGTCTTTTAAACGAAGGGGTGCTTCTCTCACTAACATGGCTTGATGAAACAATAGAAAAATAGCTTGTATCAGCCATTGCTTGAGCTTCATCTCTTATACCTTTATATATATGGCTGATAAGCTCATGGTATAAAATCTCTAATTGCTTATTACTGGATAATTGGAAAAAATAGGGGTGAATAAATACAGTTTTTGATGAAATGTTAGCCGCGGCAACATTGCCTTTAGTCTTTGATAAATTTGTTGTTATAACTAGCTTCCATTTTGGCGGAGCTCGGGAAGCTAATTGCCTTAATTGTCTTAACCTTAACTTTAAAACATCATGCTGGTACACCGATAAACCTTTAGCAAAAGGTAAATCGAATTCTTTCATCTTAATGCTGGCTACAGTGTCTTTTTGATAACCTGTTTTAGTTTTACTTTGAAATTCTTCAGGCACCTCTAAAGGGTAATTATTATCGAATTTTAAAGTGTCAATAATAATTCCCCAGATGTAAGGGTTATTTTGGAAATCTTTAAACGCTAATACCCGATTAACATCTTTAAAAAGATTAACGCTTTTTAAAAATTCAATAAATTCTCTGCGGTAACTAAACCAAGGCTTATCTTTATTCAGCAAAACCTTGGGCTCTCTTTCTTCGATTATTGCTTGTAGACGCCCGGCTTTAAATGCTTTTTTATCGCTATTTCTTACTACTTCAAAACCAACGATTGTAACCCCTTTATAATCAATCGACCACTCTCGGCGAATATCTACTCTTTTTGATTCTTCCTTTTCGCCATCGGATAAAATATCAGCAATCTTTTTAAAGGCTCCGGGCTCATTTTTACAAGCTGCAACAACTTCGGTATTGCCACAATTTAGGCCGTCGAAAAACCCATCGGGATTATAAGCATCGACTACCGCTATTACATGAGAACGCCTAGACCTTAAAAAGGCATTATAAATTTCCCAGCCTTCCTCAATTTGAGCTTTTACTCTTTCTTGGGTAATGGTTGTACTTGTGAATTCTTGAAATGGTAGTACTTTAAATCCTTCAATAAAATCATCCGGTATTAAATATTCTTTCTTTAATTTTTCAGCAACTCCGGGCTTACAAGAGTTATGCATTAATTCTAAAGCCTCGGCCTGCTCCTGTCTTATCGCATCGGTTGCTTGGGTAAATTTTTCTTCAGCGCTTAAGTGCGGTTTAATACTTTTTCTAAGGCGCTCAACTAATACTCTTGGGGTATATTCTTTTGCTAACCTGTAAGCTTTAAATAAATCCTCTAAAATTAAAACTGTATTTTCTACGCCTTCTCCTTGCCAAAATACTTCTGCCGGCAATAAAAAATTTGGCCCGACACTAACAATACTAATATCGTTTATTGAGAGAACCGGCCTGTCATTTCCGCCCTTTCTGAACTCATCACCAAAATAAATTATATCATCAGGAAATATCTCTAACAATTGTAGTAAATCATTAATTGCCGTGGCTTTATTTATACCGGCTCGATATATTGCTATTGTAGTTTTACCAGTTACTCTTACATTTAAATTAGTTAAGTTTCTTGCGCGTAAAGCCTCTCTTATATGCTGGGCTAAATATTCTCTTTGGTTAAAATCTAAATTATATTTAAATGCTATTTGAGTAACCCTATCTAGAATCTTCAATTCTTGCTCCTGTAAAGCCTCCTTAATTGCAAAAGGAGTATTAGGGCTGGTTCTTTTATATTCGACTGCCTCAAATATGGCTTTAATTATTTGATCTTTCTCAAATTCTTTAAAACCTTTTCGATACGATAGGTCTTCTTCTATCTGGCCATCTTCTTTGATTGTATATTTTTGGGTGCTCTCATTAGCATAAATTATAACCCCCGGTTTAAGGATATTTTTCAGCCTCTCTAATTGAACCTCCATGCCTTGACCGGTAACTATGACTATCTGAAACCCCTCCTCAATAAATTTATTGATTATTTCCTCGAGTTCTTCTGATAATGGCTCTTCTCTTTTTGCTAATACATTGTCGACATCAAAAGCAATAACTCCTTTATTATGGGAAGGCTTTTTGCTAACCCTTTCTTTTGCCAGCACTTCTTCTTTGGTTCTGCCTAATTTTTGATATACATCACCGGGTACAGACTCAAGTAAAGCAATGATCTCTTCTTGAGGCATAGCTTGAAGATTTTCCAAATCAATATTAAGCCGCAGAAGGCCTTGGGCTTTCAACCATTGGTCCACTTGGTTTAAATGGTCGTCCGGCGGACTGAAGGTCCTAATTAACTTTCTTGCTTCTAAAGATTCTTGCGAGATGCCTAATCTGTTCAAATCTTCTTCATCGGTTGGATCAACAACCAAACCAAAATCTTCCCAAGCACCTTGCATTCTTCTTGCTTTATCCACCGCCTTTGAACCATCTTTGCCCCAGATAGATTTTAACAATTTATTTTTGGCAAATGACTCTGGTAAACTGCCGGCTACATTCTCAGTAAAAGCAAAAACCCAGGTATCAATCGTAAGCAAATCAGGGTCTTTACCAAAACCATAGGCTTTTAGCTTAGGTTCGGTACCTGAAGGCCTAAATAAAACAAACCACCTAATACTGTTTTTCTCAAATATAAACATCACGCCGTCGCCGGTAAATTGAATATCAACTAAAGAATTAATATCTATCTTTTTAAAACGCTCCATTAATACATCTTTTAATTTAAATTTTTCTTTCTCCAATCTTGCTTGATATTCTTGGCCGAATATATCACATAAAATTACCTTTACCTCTTCAATAGATAACTGCCCTCTCATATAAGCAATTACTAAAGCAAGATATACCCCAAAAATCCTAATTTTTCTTTTATTGCCTCGAGCTTCTTCTTTCTCTGCCTCTTCTGAGGCTCCAGGAGTAAATAATTTATTATCAAAACGGATATCTATTGGAGTTTCTATCTGGTCTCTTTGATAAAGTTGATCTAAATAGTCAGCTAAATCTACTCTTTTGCCTTCCTGTTGAAGTTTTGATATCAATGCCAAAGATAAAAATATCGATTCGGTAGCGCTTTTTTCTCTCTCTGCCAAAAAAGTATTACCTAAAAGGTCTCTAAATCCATGGGTTATGCCGGTAATAATTCCTCCGCTTTCTTCCCAGGCAGCGATAATTATCGGGTCGCTCCCAACATTTATTTCTTTGCCGCTGGCATCACTTATTGTTACATCTCGGCCGGGATGCGCCCTCATTTGGCCTTCGATTCGATACATAACATTAGCCAATTTTGCAAACCCGACAGCTGTATTTATTACTTCAACATTATGGCCTTCTTCTTTTCGCTTTTGAGCCCACTTATCGACTGCCGGAGTTGAAGCTAAAGTCTTTAAAACAATGAGTTTTCGGTTTTTACCTAATTTACCTTCTTCCATCAAAGCAGTTAATCTTTCAAAATTCATCTCATGTAAAAGGTGGAAAAACTTATTAGGAATAAAGACAGCGTTTATCTTTTTTCTACTTACTACATTAAATACTACCCCAAGCCTTGTTAATTTATTCTTAATTTCATCGCTATTAGGCAATATCTGGCTTACATATAAACGGTCATTATCCATATCGGTATAAAGAACAATATCGCCTATCGGCATTCTCGCAAAAATTGCCGGATAATCTGCGCTGCAAAGAACCGGGAAATATTTAACTACACTGCCATCATCCATAACTTTTTCATAAAGTTGGGTGCCATCAGCCCCTAGATCAAAGATTTCTTCTTTACCGGTCTTTGGGTTTTCTTTCAATTTTCCAATATTACCAAAATCCGGACGTTCTTCGGTATGCATCCAGTCAATATCTTCGATTAATTTTTCCAACCCCTCTTCTTTCAAGAATGCGGCTAGGGTCCTATAAGCTGAACCGTGAGCACAATCTATATGTATCTTTCTGGGATCGATGCTCCTAACTAAATTTAATATTAGCTCATCAGCAGCAGTTTTTTCCTGATATTGTTTATAAACTAACATTCCATTGTGAGTTGCCCGGTAAAGTTGATCAGTAATTCGTGGGTCATCTTTAGCAGCTAAATAAAAGTCCGCAAAGCCGTCTTTTTGAATTTTTCCAATAATTGCTTTTTGAATTGCAATCATTGACTCAATCGAACTTATTAAAAACTGGCTTCCTTCATAATCCATTATTTTTAAACCGTCAATTTCGCTTTCAGCATGTGAAGAGGTACCACAAAATGATAAAGGAAAATTAAAAAACTTACCCATAGTTGATGTATTCCAAATAGCAGTAGCTTCATTATCGGGAACCACATGGCAAACAAAACCCATTGCAGCTAATATTCTAACTGCTATATCTTGTAAGGTATCGCTATGATACCTAACCTCATGCCCATAGTTTGCCTGATAAGGAAAACCGGCGCCTTTGTTATACATTATCTTTACCATAAGGCCCAGTGAAAAAACCGTTAATAGCCTTTCAACTGAATTTTTAACCTGTCGGGTGTCATGGATATTTGCGATATTCATGATATGACGGATGCCTGCTATGGCTAGGGGCCCGATTTCTTTATATTTTTGAAATGCTTTCAGGATATTTCTGCCGTCAGGATTGGTTTCAACATCATATTGCTCTAACATTTCTCTGGTAATCCTTACCTTTATTATTCCCTCTTCACTATCAACCGGTACTATTTCATCATAACCCCAAGGCGGAGAATTTTTCTTCAACTCTTCAACCACCGCGTCTTGCCACCAGGTTGTTTTGGGATTACCGCGTTTTAATTCAATTAAATCTTTTACTGGCTCGGGATTATTTCGAGTTGAATTTTCCAAATTAAAAGCAATTGGATTAGAATCATAATCTTTAGTTTCTTTATGGGGTTTGTCTCGGCTATCGTCATTAGAAGAAAAAGCGAAGGCTAACTTTGGATTAATATTTTCTTCAAAGAATCTTTTTACATTATTTAGAAAGGAGAAGATGCTGTCTTTATATTTAACAACTAAATAGGTAAACAATATTACAGTTGATCCTAAAATGAAATTTTCTAATCCAATAGTCAGGGTAAAAACACCTAAAACAAAAGGGTTAAATGAATTCAAAATTATGCTTTTAGGTTTTTTACTGCCATTTATCCATTGTCGTGGCAAGGATCCTTGTGGTATTTCATTTAACGATATTGGTGTCAAAGTCTCAAACAAAGTTATGTATGAATCAATTTTTCTAGATAAAACTTGGGCTAGGCCTTTGTCTTCTACTTTAGATAATTGAGGTTTAGCGCTTTCCAGCATTTCTATTATTTCAGGCTGCATCGCAGCTAATTCGTAATTAAGGGCGGTATTAACCGTTATATCTGCCTGGGGCCAATAAGAATATATGCGTTTATTTTCCCTATCTTTAAGGTAAGGCCAACTTCTTATCAAACCTAAAATCTGAGCCCCGTCCATCTTTTCTTTACGCCGGTTTTTTCTATCAAGAAGTTCTCTAAAAAAACGTATATCTCTTGCGATAATAAACCTTCTTTCGGTTTCACCGGTTATAAAACTAAAACTAGGCGCTGCATGAACAAATACTTTGACTACATTTTCTTCTTGGAAAAGATCGGCTAACTCATACGGGCTATCGCCTTCAATAACTAAAATTTCATCACCTTCTAAACTTATCGGTTCCCAAATTTTTCCTTTTTCATCAAATATGTCTAAAGTCTCTTGCTGGCCGCTTACTAACCCTTCGACAGCGCTGCGGCGATTAATGTCATAATCGATTAAACTAACTTTATATCCTTTCTCGGATAATTGATTTTTTATTCTCCAGGATAATGCTGTTTTGTAAGAGCTTGCCGGACCGCAAAGTAATATTGCTCTAACAGCTTTTCTTCTGCCAAATTTATCTAAGGCAAAACCAACTACCCTATCCATTTGCTGATTAACCCTTTTATTTTCTAAATCGATTATTTCCTGGGTTCTTTTAGCCTTTATATACATATTTAATAAGGCATTTGTTGCCGGCTCCATTACAGGTAATACTTTAAAGGCATCTACATTGCCGTCTAAAGCAGCTTCGGCATAAGCTATTTTACGCAAAGATAATCCCACCGCTGCGGCTCGCATAGTAACATTATGCTCTCTCATATAATCCATAACTTTCTCAACTGAATTTTCTATCCTGTCTAACAACATTCTATCTACCACAGGAGTAGCCCAGCGTTCATGGGTTAAATTCTGAACCTGACAAAAGAATGATACATCTACACCGCCGGCATTAGATATAATATCTACTAAAACCATAATTTGCTTACGAAGTAATACTGCCTCGGCATCGCTGGTATTCGGGCCATTTGCTAATTCCAATTCGTATTTGCCGTTTATTAGCTCAGCAATGCCCTCGGTTACCTCATTGGCCCTTGCTGCCGGGGCTACAATATCACAATCAAGCGCCCAAAATGATTTATTATCTATTGCCTGGGCTCCTTGAAAATCAACAAAAGAAAAGTCAGAAATTCCTCTTTGTTCCTCTTGCTCTTCTATCCACTCATTTAATTTAGATATATCGACACCTTCATTATTAGCAATGCTAAAAACTTCAAAATTACCATCGGATTTTCTGTAAGCAGACTGAATACCTACAATATTCATCCCCGCTTCATACATAATGCGGGCCCCATGGCTTCCCACATTACCATACCCCTGAATAATAACTCTCTTACCTTTGATGCTATCTCCTAAGTAACCTAAGGCTGCTCTAAGAGTAAAAAATCCGCCTTGGCCGGTAGCTTTATCTCTGGCTCTTGAACCGCCTCGATAAGGATTTTCGGGATCTTCTTTTTCTCCCGGCTCTTCCCCGGCAGGTTTTCCGGTAATTGTTGCCAATTCAATAGTTTCAACTGTCGGATCAGTTTTAGCTAATCTTATATATTCATCAACAATTAAAGGCTCGGCTGGATTATCCAAATCATTGTAAGAAATACCCCAAAGGCCTTTTTCTTTTATAAATTTTTCCAAATGTCTTTGAAGACGGGGATCGAAAATACGCCCATTCTCTATCATTGCTTTTAAATATTCTTCCAGCCACCAAACCATAACTGTTCCGTCAGTATTCATATCCGGAGCCGGAACATCAATATATGGGCCAACTGCATCTAAGCCGGCTTTATCCAATAACATTCTGATAAATCCCCTACTCAACCGTGCCCTTTCATTTAAGGAAAGGCTTTTAGGGTCAACTACTATATCGGCTTTTCCTCCGCCTAAGGGAAGTCCGGCTACTGCGGTTTTCTCACTCATCTCAGTTGAAAGCGCACAGGCTTCATCCCTTGCTTTAAGCGGGCAATGTTCATCACTCATTCTTCCGCCGCCCTTATAGGCTCCCAAACTATTATTGTGCTGGGCGCGGCAGCCATAGGCATAAGACATTTGATTATTATCTAATCTATAAGGAATTAACCCTTCAATTACTCTATTTGGCTGGATAATTCTTTCTTTAAGGTAGGTTAGAACCTGGTCTTTAGGGAAAAATCTATCTATATTAGCCCTTACTCTTTCTAAGTGAGACTCTTTATGGTTAGAATCTT
>CAZGLF010000056.1:0-9081 GCA_964526615.1 uncultured Planctomycetia bacterium | reverse complement strand
CAATTGATTGCCCGAGACAAAAATCCTTAGAAGCAATAATCCATACTTTCAAAGGTATTATTAAAGCCAAAAAACAAAAGGCGGATATTATCCATGTTCATGGGATTGGGCCGGCTTTATTAGTTCTTTTTGCCCGTATGCTGGGTATAAAAACAGTTATGACCCATCACGGCCCGGATTATAACCGGCAGAAGTGGGGATTTTTTGCTAAGGGTGTTTTAAGATTAGGAGAGTGGATAGGAGTTTGTTTTTCAAATAAGGTTATAGCGATTTCTGGGGGTATAGCAAAAGATATAAAAGAAAAATATAATGTTAATTCCGATATAATACCTAATGGAGTTAATATTCCCGAGATCGCAGATTCCAAAGAAATAATCAATCAATTTGAACTTGAGCCAAAGAAATATATTTTGGCTGTGGGACGATTTGTTCCCGAAAAAGGCTTTCATGATTTAATCGATGCTTACTCTCGACTCCAAACTCCCGACTCCCAACTCCCAACTAATAATTGGAAACTGGTTATTGCCGGAGATGCTGACCATGAAACCAGCTATAGCCGCAAGCTCAAGCAGAAAGCAAAAGAATCGCTTAAGGCTGCAGGGCCTGGGGTGAAGGATGGCGATAACAGTCAACAGCCGGCAACCAACAATAATATAATTCTCACCGGCCGGCTAACCGGAAAACCTTTAGCCCAGCTATACTCGCATGCCGGAATATTTGTGCTGCCTTCTTACCATGAAGGTTTACCTTTAGTTTTATTAGAAGCAATGAGCTATGGGTTGGGGTGTATTGTTAGTGATATTGCAGCTAACCGGTGCCTAAAATTACCTGAGGAAAATTATTTTGCCCCCGGAGATATCAAAGAACTGGCTTTAAGATTAAAGAATTTGGATAATTTTATGCTTTCCGATCAAGAAAAATCCCGCCAATTAGAGTTTTTACAGAAAAACTACAGCTGGGAAGAAATTGCCCAAAAAACTGCCCAAGTATATCGGGAATTAGTAGCTAAAAGGGGTTAAAAATAATTAAAAAAAATAAGTTGACTAAATCAAGCGGGAGTGCTTAAAATAAGTTGTTTTAGGAGTATAGAAGTGATGGTTGCAAAGATTTAAGGAATGAACCCGATAAAAGATAGGCGAAAACATAAGCGCATACCTAAGGAAATACAATTATTTGCTAAGCTGGTTGCCGGCAAAGAGAAAAAAGCCGTCTCCTATGAAGTTCCAATTATAACTCAAAATATAAGTAAATCAGGCTTAAAGCTATCTTGGCCAAAGGGCTGGGATTGCCCGGATTGCAAAAAGTGCTTATTTTGGATATTTAACTCTTCCTGTAAGATAAAAAACGCCAATAACGATAATGCAAATAGCAGCATTAACCATTTTTTACCCAGCGGCTGTATATTACAGATAAAGCCTGCCTATCCGTCCCCGGAACAAACCGATGCACAAGTTGTTTGGGTAAAAGAGGATAAAGATTCCTATATTTATGATATCGGGGTGCGGTTCATTGAAGAATTAAGCGAAATAGATCTTTAGAAGCTGCCGGTACCTTGACAAAAAGCTTAGATTGGGCCAGATATACTTTAAAAAACCGGTCCAGTTAATTGGACGCTTCATTTTTAATTAGATTGAATCGCCTTACCATCCCTAGTATAATAAGAAATAACTTTAGCTAAACTTTTTAGGTCCAATTTATGGTTAAGTTCTTATACCGGGCTACTTTAATTATAATTTTTATCGCAGGTATTGCTTTATTGGCAGTAATATCTCTTGCTGATTACCGCTTCCAGGGAGCTAAGGGCCTTGAAAAAGACTACCGCTGGTCTAAGGCCAAAGATTCCTATCAAAAAGCTATCATTTTAAACCCTTTTAATTCAAAGTATTTTTCTAAATATGGTGATTTTTTATTTGATAAGAGTAAATATTATAAAAACAGTGAAAAAGAGCTGGTTAGAGCCCAAAGAGCCTATCAAAGAGCAATTAAATTAAATCCTCGGCTTTCGGAAAACTGGTATAAGTTAGGAAGTGTCCAGATTACCCAAGCTTTATTAATCCAGGAGCAGCCTCAAGATAAGATGATCGATGAAGATAAAAATTGGGAGGTTATCGGAGATTCAGGAACCAAAGCCTATCAAAACTTATCTTCGGCTAAAAGGTCGGCTTTGATAGACAGCGCAGTATATAACTTTAAAAAAGCTATTAATTTGGAGCAATACGATATCAGAAATAATTATTTTATCGGTTATGGCCTTTTGAAAGTTTGGCGGTTTTTAGAGCCCCAAGAGAAAGGTTTTGCCTTGAAGCGTTTTAAACAAGTTTTATCGAAAAGGCTCCATTACAATAGATTGATCTTTCCGTTTCTTTATTATGTAACCGAGGATTTTGATACTTTACAAAAGGTGACACCGGATACTTTTAGAGCTCAGAAAGCACTATATCAATTTATTAAGGATAATGACCTCTGGCAATACCGAAAAGAACAAAAAAAGATTTTAGATTCTTATGCCAAAAAAGAAGAGATGCACGAATTTCAAGAAATACTTGATAAAAAGAAAGATTTCATAATAAAAATAAAGAAAGAACACGAAGATAAGAAGATTAAAAAAATAGAGAAGAAAGATTGGGAGGGAACCACCCATAACGGAAAGACTTCTTATAAAGACGGCCATATGTATTGGACCGGTACCATTAATGCCCCGATATACTTGCCTTCAGGTGAGAATACTTTATTACTTGAGGCCAAAGCAACTCCGGCTGAAGGAATTTGGGCTTATATGATCGTTGAGGTAGACGGGCAGGTGGTTTATGAAGACTTCATAACAAATACCGATTGGCAGCAGTATAGTTTTAAAGTTAAAAGCGATGAAGGGTTAAAGGTGGTAAGTGTTACTTTCGCTAATGATGGAGGAAATGAGCAAGAGGATAGGAATTTGTATGTGGGAGAAATATGGATAGAATAAATGGAAATATGCTCGCTTCGCTCGCGAAATAAATTGAAATTTATAGAAACTAATAGAAATATATGGAAATTTATTGAAATTAGTTGAAATAAATAGAAATTGGTGGAAATATACTCGCTTTGCTCGTGAAATATATAGAAATAAATAGAAACTTATAGAAATTAGTTGTGTAGAAAGGGAGGTTATGGAGAAGAGGTATATATTATTAGAAGATTTAGAAGTTTATAAAATAGCCAGAGAATTATCCCGAATTGCCTGGGAGATATATGAAAGTTTAGATTGGCGGGATAAAAAGGTTATTGGCGACCAATTTATCGAATCAATAGATTCTGTAGGAGCTAATATAGCCGAAGGTTATGCCAGGTATCATTATTTAGATAAAATAAGGTTTTATTATAATAGCCGAGCTTCGTTAAGCGAAGCCTGCAAACATTGGTTAGAATTACTGCTTGAAAGAAATAAAGTAAGCCAAAAAAAATTTAATTCAGTAAAGGAATTGGGAGAAAAATTGTCAATAAAGCTCAATAATTTTATTAGTGCTACTTACAAGACTAAAAAACAATAAATCTTTATGGATTTTAAGAAAGCATAACAAGTTTCAATTAATTCCAATGAGTTTCCATTTATTTCACGAGCGAAGCGAGTATGTTTCTATTAATTTCAATATCTCATGAGTAATAAAACATTCAAGAGCCCGATTTTTTTTGGATTAGCCGCGGTGATGATTTTTGCGCCTCTGGCCCGGGGGGCGGTTAGCCTTTGGGCATATCTGCCGGTTATAATGGTAGTATTTGCATTATTGTTTTTATATCTTTGGAAATTACCGGAGTTAAAGAATAGAACAAAGACCAAATTAGATATAGCTATTATATTATTTTTAGCCTTAGCTTTTATCTCTTTATTTTTTAGCATTTATAAGTATGAGAGTTTTCTGGCGCTGTTAAGGCTTTTATCTATTTTAGCGGTTTTTTGTCTGGTCCGAGAGGTCTTTGATAAAAAAATGATTGTTAGATTTATTATTCTGGTAGTTTCCTTAGGAAGCATCTTATCAATACTTGGTTTAGCCCAATACTTCTTAGGCCTTAATCACTCCTGGTGGATACCTAATCAATTTATCGCAGCTACCTATGTTAATCATAATCACTTCAGCGGTTATCTGGAATTAGTAATACCGCTTATAATCGGGTTATTATTGGCTTATAAGTCCTGGCCGGTTCAGGGAAACTATAAAAAAATATTAAGAATTCTGCTGATAGCTATTTTAGCAATAGTAATTTTAGCTTTTGTGTTTTCGCAATCAAGGGGTGCCTGGGTTTGTTTAACTGTTTCGGTGATTTTTATGGCAGTTGTTTTGGTTAGAAAGAAGTTTTTAAGTAAAACGCGGCTTTTGATATTTTTATTTTGTATTATTTTAGGCGCAGTTTATATAGCAGGCGGAGAAGATGCTGTAACTAAGCGTTTTAGAACTTTTCAGGATTTTAACAGTGAGAATTTTATCGACGGAAGGATGCGGATTTGGGAAGGAAGTATTGAAATAATTAAAAACAACCCGGTAATTGGAACCGGTATTGGCACCTTTGTCTGGGCATTCCCTCAGTATCGGCAAAAAGAACTCAATGTTAGGGCCCGCTTTGCTCATAATGATTACCTGCACATAGCTGCTGAGATGGGAATTATGGCAGCTCTTTTAATGATATTTATCTTCGGCTATCTGATAGTTTACGGGGTAAAGAGAGTAAGCCATAAATATGCCAATCGTTTTTCCCAGCCTAAGAAGTTATTCTCGATTAGAGATGGTATTTTGCTGGGTTGCGCGGTGGGGATTTTAAGTTTAAGTTTACACGGCTTAGTTGATTTTAACTTTCATATTTTAGCTAATATTTTGATGGTAGCAGCTTTAGCTGGTATAATTACCAGTAGAAAAATAGATAAAAGTCTATGATAAAAGAACGTCAAATTCTAATTCGCCGAATAACCATGCTTTTAGATGCATTAGTTTTGGCGGTAACTTTTTTTATTTCTTATTATATCCGCAATAACCTTCATCTTTTCTATAAGTTAGATGTTGTACCCAATTCCCAAATACTATCCAGGTTTGTAAGTTTCCAGCAGCATTTTTATATTTTCTTTGCTCTTATCCCGCTGTGGATTCTGATGTTGGCTTTATGCGGGGTATACCAGTCTTTTAGAATTCGTTCTTTTTTCAATATCTTTTTATCAATTTTAAAAGCTGCCTTTTTCACGGTTTTAGCCTTCAGTAGTTTTGCTTTCATCTTTAAATTCGAATTTATAAGCCGAAGTTTTTTCGTTATTTTTATTCTGGCCTCAATTATTACCCTTACTATCGAGAAGTGGGCTTTAGTTTCATTTACCCGTAGAGTCAGAAGGCGCGGGTTCAACTACCGAAGGCTTCTATTAGTTGGGACCGGCCCCCGGGCAGAACGTTTTATCTCAATGCTTAATAGTCATCCGGAGTGGGGCCTTAAAATTGTCGGCTTAATTGATGATGATTTAACCCGAGCCGGTGAAAAGTTTTTCGGAATAAAGGTAATTGGACTTATTAATGATATTCCGGCAATTCTAAAACGCCGGGCAATTGATGAGGTGATATTCATTGTTCCCCGTACCTGGTTGCCTAAAGTACAGGAAAGTATAGCGGTATGTGAAGTTTTAGGAATAAAAACCAGTGTAGCTGCTGATTTATTCGATTTAAGAATTGCCCAGGCCAGCCAGGTTGATTTAGACGGTTTCCCATTATTATCTTTTGAGACTACTTTTGCTTTCCAGTGGCAGTTATTTTTAAAGAGAGCTTTTGATATCTTAGTTTCTGCTGTCTTGATTATTTTGCTATTGCCGGTATTAGTACTTACTGCTATTTTAATAAAGCTTACCTCAAAAGGCCCGGTACTATTTCGGCAAAGGCGCATGGGTTTAAACGGCAGGATATTTACCCTTTATAAATTCCGCTCGATGTATGAAGATGCCAGTAGAAAGTTAGAGGAAGTAAAACACCTTAATGAGATGGATGGCCCGGTATTTAAAATTAAAAACGACCCCCGGATTACTCCTTTAGGTAGATTTTTGAGAAAAACCAGTATCGATGAATTGCCCCAGTTATTTAATGTATTCTTAGGCTATATGAGTATAGTCGGCCCGCGCCCGCCAATACCGGCTGAGGTAAGGAATTATCAGCCCTGGCAGAGAAGGCGCCTGAGCATGCGCCCGGGTATTACTTGTCTTTGGCAAGTTAGCGGCAGAAGCAAGATAAGTTTTGACAAGTGGATGGAGCTGGACTTACAATATATAGATAACTGGTCGTTTTGGTTAGATTTTAAAATTTTAATGAGGACAATTCCGGTTGTTCTTTTTAGGGTAGGCGCCCATTAAAAAAATGGAGGTTGAAAGTATGAAGGCTAAATTAATTGTTGTAGGGTTAATATTGGTAGTTATCGCGGTAGCAGTATTTGTTGTTTATAACATTAAACAAGAAGAGCCAAAAGGAGAGGCCTTAGCAAAAATTAACGATTATGTTTTAACGGTTGAAGATTTCAAAGATGAAATGTTGCACTCTCCTTATACTGTTAGCAACATGGTTAACAAGGAAGAATTGCTTGATTTGATAGTCAGAAGAGAGATCTTGATTCAGGAGGCTCAAGAACAGGGGTTGGATAAAAAAAAGGATTTCATGCGCACAATTGAAAGATACTGGAAGCAGACTTTGGTCAAAGAATTGTTGGAGCAAAAAAGTGAGCAATTGCGCAAAAAGATGAGCGATGAGCAAGCTAGAAAAGCATTAGAGGAGTGGATTAAAGTATTAAAAGATAATGCCAAAGTAAAGATAGATGAGCAAGCTCTAGGAAAAATCGAATATTAATTTAGCGGAGGTATTAATATGGCTAAGGTTAAAGACATGAGGAAAAATTACTTTATTTCCAGGAAGTTTCAAAGCAAATTCATAGTAGAGTTTTGTATTTTAGCAATAATTGGCTTGGCGGTTTCAGCTGGTTTACTTTTTGCTTATTTGCAGTATAAAGGAACAGTTACTACAGCTTTTGTTAACTCCCGGCTCTCAATTGTAAGTACCGCTGATTATATCTTGCCAATCGTAATAATGGTTGCTGTGATAACAATGATTTTGGTAAGCATAGCAACTGCAATAAGCGTTATGTATCTTTCACACCGGATAGCCGGGCCGCTTTTTAGTATTACCAAGAACCTTAAAAAAGTAGCGGCAGGCGACTTGTCATTTAAATTAAGATTGCGCTCAACTGATGAAATTAAAAATGTAGTAGATACTATCAATGAAACTACTGAAAGTATCAGAGAGCATATTTTGATAATAAAATCAAGGTCGCAAGAACTTGATTCTGAAATTAAGGCTTTAACTAAAGATTCGGTTACGGTTAAAGATATTAAAGTAAAAGCAAAGATGTTGGAAGAAAAAAGCAGCCAGCTAAATGAGGCAGTAAGCAGGTTTAAGCTTAAATAGGCTCCTTTAAAGAACCCAAATGATATTGGTAAAAAGTAAAATTGTTTTTTTTCTTATTCTTTTAGGCATAATGTTATCTTTTTGCGAGAGCGGTTTTGCTCAAGATGATTTTTCCCTTATCGAGTCAAAACATTTTGACATCTTTTATGTACCCGGGGTTAATATCGAAGAAGTAAATGAAAAAATAAAAATAACTTTTTATGATGAGTTATTAAGCTCGAGAATAGAGGCCAAAGGGCCTAAACAGCAATTAGCCAATAAGCTTGATTTGATCCTAGAGAAGGTTGAAAGGATATTGGATATGTATCCTAAGAGGATGAATTTAAAGGTTAAGATCTATGAAAACCAAAAAGAATTAGATAGGGCCTATTATCAGATATTTAACCAACCCAATGATAGCAAAAGAACTTCCTTTTATATTCATAAATATGAAACCATCTATACTAACCAGGAAGCTATTCGTTTAGGGGTAATTGCCCATGAGATGACTCATGCGGTAGCCGACCATTATTTTTTAATATTGCCTTCAGAAACCGTCAATGAAGTCTTAGCTCAGTATGTTGAGATGCAACTTCAGGATTAATTAGGAAATATTTTTTAATTCCCAAATTCCATAAATCCCAAAAAGCCTCGAAAAATAGGCAAAAATCACTATGAAAACGATTAAGATTATGTTTTCAATAGCCTTGACATTAGATTATATATATGTTATATACAAATAACCGGTACATTATGTACCAGAAGAAGTGAGGTAAAAAATGAGAAAAATCAAGGTTTTATCAATAATTTTAAGTGTTTCTTTGATAATGTTGTTTGCAGTGCCATCTCAGGCACAGGATTCCAAAGCAATGACTAATGCCGAATTTGCTGATATTTTGTTTAGAATTTTGGAGTTAGATGCTCCAGAAGGATTTGATGAGCTTTCAGATACCGAGGCCTATGAAGTCCAGGCAAATATCTTAGCTGAAAGAGGGGTAACTTTATTTCAGAATATCGGAGCAAATGATTTAGTTACTCAAGGTAATCTTTGTGATGTTTTAAGCAGTTCCCTGCAGAGAGTTCCTGATAATGTTACTATGGTTCCAACTAGAGGCGCCACCAGTAATTTATTTAATGATACTCTATTCGGTTATCGCGGCCAGCGAAGTATCGAAGAAATGAGTGCAACTGTATCTGGCCTAGGTGCCTGTCCAGCTCAAGACCCTGATCAGGTGATGGAATTTTCAAAAGTAATCGAAGCCTTAAATACTCCGGCTTTATCAGCAGCAGTTGCTGAAGCCTATACTCCTCCGGGAGAGAATCCAGGCGGAAGAAGAGGTACTGGCCCACAAGGTGGAATCGGATATCAAGTGCCTGCTCAAAATCCAATACCTGAAGACTTAAGAGATGCCAGTGTTGGATTCGCAAGCCCGGTAAGCCCTCAGTAGTTAAATTAAACTACAATTACTTTCTTATTTTTTAAAAAAATATTGATTTATTCGTTTTCTTTAGTAGAATAGTGGCTTTGCATAAGGCTATTAATATAATAATTAAATAAAAAAGAGAGAAAATTATGACACGACAAATTCAATTAGGCAAAGTAAGAAATATCGGCATTATGGCTCATATTGATGCCGGTAAAACCACCATA
>CAZGLF010000055.1:0-9696 GCA_964526615.1 uncultured Planctomycetia bacterium | reverse complement strand
GTAGTGCTGTGTAGCGCGGCAATAGTATTTATCTTGATAGGATATTTTTTGAAATTAAGACAAATAAGATATTTTAAAAAATGGATATTCAAGAAAAAGTAAAACACTTGCCTTTAAGTAGCGGGGTTTATCTTATGAAGTCTTCTAAGGGTAAGGTGTTATATGTAGGAAAAGCATCTTCAATCAAAAAAAGAGTAGCAAGCTATTTTTCACCTAAAGTTGACCCTAAAACCAGAAAACTGATCGATCAAACCGCCGATATTGATTATATTGAATGCGATAGCCCCGAACAAGCCTTGATATTAGAGGCAGCATTAATTAAAGAAAATAGGCCTAAATATAATATAGCTTTAAGGGATAGTAAAAGTTATCCTTATATCGAAATAACTAAAGATAAATTTTCCCGGATTTTTGTCTCAAGGCCCAAAGGAAAAAGAAATAGTATTTTATTTGGCCCTTATCCGGTAGCAAAAAATCTAAAACCGGCCTTGGTGCTGATACGCAAGATTTTCCCTTATCGTTCCTGCCGGAATATGCCTAAGACACCTTGTTTATTTTACCATCTTAAACTTTGCCCGGCTCCTTGTGCCGGGAAGGTATCAGCTAAGGAATATAATGAGATAATAAGAAATATTTCCAAAATATTGAAAGGCCAGCGGCGCCAACTGGTCAAGAAGCTAAAAGAAAAAATGAAAAAATTGTCTTCCCAAAAGAAATTCGAAGAAGCCGCCGAAGTCAGAAATACGATATTAGCGATAGAAAATCTATACAAGGGAAAACCCAAAGAGCATCAGGTAATTACCTTAAAAGAGGTCTTAGGATTAAAGAAAATACCATTAGTAATTGAGGCAATAGATATTTCTTCTTTAGGAGCTCAGGATTCAGTAGGTTCGGTTGTGGTTTTTAAGGAAGGAACTCCCGATAAAAGCAGTTATCGAAGGTTTCTTATAAAGGAAGTAGAGGGACAAGATGATTATGCCAAGATTGCTGAGGTTGTGCGCAGAAGGTATCGAAGGCTAAAAAAAGAAAATAAACAGCTGCCGGATTTAATAATTATCGATGGAGGCAAGGGGCATGTGGTTGTTGCCGGTAAAGAGCTTAAGAAACTAGAGCTTCCTATTGCGATTATTGGAATTGCAAAGAAAAATGAAGAGATATGGTTTCCGGATAGTCAAAAGTCTTTATTTATCTCTAAAGATAATCCCGGATTGCATCTAGTACAACGAGCGCGGGATGAAGCTCATAGGTTTGCCCACTCTTATCAATTGACCAGGCGTAAGAAGAAAAATAACTTACCTTGAACTCAAGAATTATTTATTATATTATGGTAAGATAAATTTATTTTTGGTTATGAGAGAGTTTGAGAAAAAAGTATTAAGTATTGTTTCAGCTATACCGGTAGGTGAGGTCCGTACTTATAAGTGGGTAGCTAAAAAAGCAGGCAGGCCAAATGCTTACCGGGCAGTAGCTAATGCTTTAAAGAAAAATCCTTATCCTTTATTTATACCTTGTCACAGGGTCATTAAATCATCGCAAGAGCCGGGAGGATATTCTTTGGGAGTTAGCCTAAAGAAAGACTTAATAAATTTAGAGCAAAAAATAAGAGATATGATAAAATAAATTATAAGTATGGCTGCAGGAGTTAAGTTTTTATAAGGAGGTTATCGATGGATTTTAAAGAAATATTGGATTTAATGATTGAAAAGAATGTCTCAGACGCTTTTTTGCGTTCCAATAGTAATTTAAGAGGAAGGATACATTCCGAGATAGAAACTATAAAGGATAAGGTATTTTCTTTAGATGAAATAGAAAAAATAGTTAGTGATATTACAGCTGAAAAACCCCGGGAAAGGGAAAAGCTGCAGAGTAAGCGGGGTTGTGAGTTTTCATATTGGCATAAAGAGCATTGGCGTTTTCGTCTCGGAGTATTTTATCAGAGAAATTCCCCGGCTATGGTTATCAGAAAAATTGATTTACGAATCCCTACTTTTGCTGACCTAAATTTACCTTCGGCGGTTTTGGAAAAATTCTGTTATGAGAAAAGAGGTATAATCCTTCTTACCGGTATAACCGGAACCGGAAAATCTACCACTATTGCCAGTATGATTGAATACATCAACGAGCATCTAAAACGTCATATTTTAACTATAGAAGAGCCGATAGAGTTTACTTTTAAAGATAAGTCAGCGGTAATAAATCAAAGAGAAATCGGAACCGATGTTGAGACTTATGCCGATGCTCTTAGGCAGTTGGCCCTGCATTCTCCGGATGCAGTTTATATCGGAAATATTCGTGATAAAGAGACCTGTTACGCGGCCCTTACTGCTGCTGAAACCGGAGTTTTAGTGCTTTCTACAATGCATACAGTAAACGCTACTTCAACCATTGAAAGAGTGGTTAATTTTTTTCCGCCTTATCAGCATGACTTTATCATGCACCAGCTTTCGTTTTTGCTTAAAGGTGTTTTTTCTCAACGGCTTCTCCCTAGAACCGATAGGCCGGGTTTGATACCAGCTTATGAGGCCATGACCTTAAGCCCTACGATATCCCGTCTCATTAGAGAAAATAAACCATGGGAGATACCTAAATATATTGCAACCGGAGATGTTTATGGAATGAAGACTTTTCATCAGTCATTATTAGAGCTCATTGAGGCCGGAACGATTTCTCCTCAGCTTGCTCTAGAGTATGCTGATAAGCGAGAAGAATTAGAGATGGAGTTGCGCAACCGGGGAATTATTGGTTTTGACACTTAAAGCTTAAAGGGTTAATATATATCCTGCCTTTGTGCCTGCGGTAAGATTAGATATTTAATTTTATACTATAAGTTATGCAAGATTTTAAAAACCAAATAGAAGGATTAGAAAAAGAGTTAAATAATTTAGGTAAACTTCTTAAGGTGCCTCAAAAAAGGGAACGATTCCAGCAATTACAATTAGAGATGTCAGAGCCTGATTTCTGGAATGATTCTCAACAATCAGCTTTAGTAGTGGCACAGCTTAAAGAATGTAAAAGCGATGTCGATGACTGGGATGTCTTGAACCACAAATTGAAAGAGTTAAAAGAGATACTCTCAATTTATGAACCCGGTTTAGATAAGGAAATTATTTCTGAAATTGAAAGTTTAAGAAAAGGTTGCAATATGTTACGTTTGGGCCTTTTATTTTCCGGGCGCTTTGATTCAGCAAATGCTATTGTTGAGATAAATTCCGGTGCCGGCGGGACAGAAGCCTGCGATTGGGCACATATGCTTTTTAGGATGTATTTTAGGTGGGCCGAAGACAAAAAATTTAAACTTAAAGTATTAAATGAATTAAAGGGAGATGAGGCTGGGATTAAGAGTATTACTTTTTTAATTGAAGGAACCAGGGCTTATGGGTTGCTTAAATCAGAAATCGGGGTGCACCGGCTGGTAAGGATTTCACCCTTTGATTCTAATAAGCGCCGTCACACTTCATTTGCTTCGGTAAGCGTTTTGCCCGAGATAAAAGAAGATATCGATATTCATATAAAACCGGAAGATTTAAAAATCGATACTTATCGTTCTTCCGGTGCCGGAGGCCAGCATGTTAATGTAACTGATTCAGCGGTAAGGATAACTCACTTGCCGACCAATATTGTAGTTGCTTGCCAAAATGAGCGTTCTCAGCATCAGAATAAGCAAGTGGCCTTAAGGGTTTTGAAAGCTAAGTTATATGAGATAAAAGACCAAGAAAAACGAAAAGAATTAGAAAAGACTTCCGGCACAAAGCAGAGGATAGAGTGGGGTTCTCAAATTCGCTCTTACATCCTTCATCCTTACCTTTTGGTAAAAGACCACCGGACAAATTGCGAAAATCACGATGCCAAAGCAGTATTAGACGGTAAGATAGATGACTTTATATATGCTTATTTAAAATATACAATAGAAACTTAGGAGAGCCATGTTTTTGAAAAACTTAATTATTAAAAGATCACAAAAAAAGATTAATTCCTTAAAACCAAAGGTTAATATCCAGCTTAATAAAGAATTGCCTACACCTTCAATAAAAGAAATAACATCTTTTGGGGGTTTGGTCAGTCAAGTTAATTCTTTTGAGGAAGAACTAAAACCAAAACCCGATACTTTTTTTAAAGAAAAGACTAGTGAGCTGAAAAACACTATTAAAGATAAACTTTCCGGTATTAGCCAAGACAAATTAAAAGAAACTGCCAATAAAGCCCTTGATGCAATATTGCCTTATTATTTTGCTATGGTTAGAGAAGCGGCTAAGCGCAGTGTCGGTATGCGCCATTTTGATGTCCAGATATTAGGTGGAATAATCCTTCACAAAAATAAAATAGCCGAGATGGTTACCGGAGAAGGAAAGACTTTAGTAGCTACTTTAGCGGCATCATTGAATGCCTTGGCAGGGTTAGGAGTCCATATTGTTACCGTAAACGATTATTTGTCAAAGCGCGACCGGGATTGGATGGGCCCGATATATGAGTTTTTAGGCCTATCTTGCGGGGTTATTCAGCAAAATATGGGTAAAGAAGAACGTAAAGCTTCCTATCAATGTGATATAGTCTATGGAACCAATAACGAATTCGGTTTTGATTATCTTCGTGATAATATGGTTAATTCTCTTGATAGGATGGTGCAGCGTAAACATTTTTACGCTATTGTCGATGAAGTCGATTCTATTTTGATTGATGAAGCAAGGACTCCTTTAATTATATCCGGTCCGGCTGAAAGTTATATTGAAAAATACTATATTGCCGATAAAGCAATAAGAAGAGTTAAGGCCAAAGTTATTATCCAAAGTTTTGACAATAAAGACGGGACAGTTACGATTAAGAACACCGATGGAAGTGAAGTTAAATCTACCGCTGAAGAATTAGAGAGTAATTTCGATGCGGTAATTGAGGAGAAAACCCACAATGCTTATTTTACCGGCACCGGCGAAAAAAAATGTGAAAATATTTTAGGAGTAAAAAGCATAGCTGAAGAATCACCGGATAAATTTTCCAATGTCTGGCTTCATTATCTTACTCAGAGCCTTAGAGCCCATTATCTTTTTTCCCAGGATCGCGAATATATAGTAAAAGATTCAAGGGTGGTTATAGTTGATGAATTTACCGGGCGTCTTATGCCGGGCAGGCGCTGGTCCGACGGCCTGCACCAGGCTGTTGAAGCCAAAGAAGGTTTAAAGATCCAAGAAGAAAGCCAAACCTTAGCTACTATCACCTTGCAGAATTATTTTAGGATGTATACCAAGCTGGCCGGAATGACCGGTACAGCTTATACCGAGGCGAATGAATTTAACCATATATATAAATTAGATGTAGTTGCTACGCCTACCAACCGTCCTTTAATTAGAGATAATTACCCTGATAGGATTTATAAGACCAAACGGGGAAAATTTAACGCTGTAGTAAGTGAAATTCAAGAACTCTATCAAATAAAAAGGCCGGTTTTAGTAGGTACTACTTCAATCGAAGACTCAGAAGAAATTGCATTTTTATTAAGCAAAACTGGAGTTCCGCATAATATTTTAAATGCCAAGTATCATGAAAAAGAAGCCTACATTGTAGCCCAAGCCGGCAGGTTGGGCCAGGTTACTATTGCAACCAATATGGCCGGAAGAGGTACTGACATTATTTTGGGCGGGAACATCGATTATTTTATAAAAGATGTTTTACAGAAGAATAACATTTCTCCTTCTGATGAAGGTTATAAGGAACAATATAAGAGTTTATACCAGAGATATCAGGATAAATTTAAAGAAGACCAGATTAAGGTAATCGAGTTGGGAGGGGTGCATATAATCGGTACTCAGCGCCATGAATCAAGAAGAATCGATAATCAATTACGGGGAAGGTCAGGGCGTCAAGGTGACCCCGGTTCTTCACGTTTTTATGTTTCTTTGGAAGATGATTTAATGCGCTTATTCGGTTCAGACAGAATATATAACTTAATGGATACTTTTGGATTTCCCGAAGATCAACCAATAGAACACGGCCTCATAAGCCATTCCTTGGCAGTTGCCCAGAAAAGAGTAGAAGGCCATAATTTTGAAATAAGAAAACAACTCCTGCAATATGATAATATAATGAATAAACAACGGGAAGTTATTTATTTTCAGAGGAGAGAGGTTTTAGATTCTGACAATATGGGAGAGGAAATTTTATCGATGATAGATGATGTTATCGAAAAAGAAGCCCCGCTTTACTTCCAGGAAGAGTCAGACACCTTGGGTTATATCCATTGGGTAAAATCTAAATTTGAGTTAGAGTTAAGCTCCGAAGATTTAGAAGGCTTAAAAGTAGAGGAAATAATAAAATTAACCAGTGACAAATTAAAAGAGTTTTATAAAAGTAAAGAGCAAGAAGCCGGTTTTGATAATATGCGTAATATGGAAAAGATGCTTAGTTTGTGGGTTATTGATTCCCGCTGGAAAGAGCATCTTTTGATAATGGATCACTTAAGAGAAGGTATACATCTAAGGGCCCACGCCCATATTGACCCTTTAGTGGAGTACCAGAAAGAGTCTTATTTGGCTTTTCAGGATATGGTTGCCTCTATCAAAGACGGAATAGTATCGGCTGTTTTTAAGGCCAGAATAAAGACATCTCAGGAAGAGGTAGGGGTATTTGCCGATTCACCAAAAAGCTTTATCCACTCCCAATACACGCCCTTAAATAAAGGAAGACAAAAAAAGCAAAACCAAGTAAAACCGATTATATCTAAATTAAAAGATTCTAAGGTCGGACGCAATGATCCTTGCCCCTGTGGGAGCGGTAAAAAATATAAGAAATGCTGCGGTAGTTAACTTAATAAATGATCAATATTATCTTATTGGCTCTTAGTGGCCTTTTAACTGGTTTAAGTTTCCTTAGTCCTAAGTTATCATTTCTGGTTTGGGCTTCTTTAATTCCTTTTATTCATGCTATTGCTAAATCTAAGAACAGAAAAGAAGCTGCTTTAGGCGGTTTCATTTTCGGTTTTTTTTATTTTTTAACTTCACTTTTCTGGATAGCTAATGTTACCAGATTAGGTTTAGTATTTTTTCTTATTTATCTGGCAGTTTATTTTTTATTTTTTTCGATATTGGCAAAAACTTTATTAAAAAAACCCTTGGCTATTATAAGCCTTCCGGCACTTTGGGTCCTTTTTGAATTATTAAGAGAAAATATATTATCCGGTTTTGGGTGGGCTAATTTGGGTTATAGCCAGTACCGTAATATATATCTCATTCAGCTGGCAGATTTGGTTGGAATTAAGTTTTTTTCTTTTTTGATAGTTTGGGTTAACATTTTGATCTGGCAGGCTTTTTTAGATAAAAAACAGATTTATAAAAAGCTGGTAGTAATTATAGGTCTATTTGCGATTTGTTTTGGTTATTCTTTTTATCGGTTAAATAGTTTGGAGAAAACGGCTGAGGTTAAGGTGTCAATAGTTCAACCTAATATTGCCCAGGATCTAAAGTGGGAAAGCTCAAAGATTCCGAAGATCTTAAAAACTTTAACTAATTTGGCAAAAAAGACAGCACAGAATTCTCTGGTAGTTTTTCCCGAAGCCAGCTGGCCTTTGGTTATAGATAGCGATAATTTTTACTATCTTCAAGAGTTTCAGCAAGAGATCAACCGTAATAATATTATTGGAGGGGTAGTTAAAACTGATAAAGGTTTTTATAACAGTGCTTTGTTATTCAATAAGCAAGCTAATTTAGTAGACCTTTATTATAAAATAAGGCTGGTTCCATTTGGCGAGTATGTTCCTTTCAGAAAGTTCTTTAAATTTATCGATGTAATAAATTCTATCGGTGATACTTCAAGTGGGGATGAAATAACCAGCTTTAGCTATAAAGATAAAAAATTTAGAGTATTAATTTGTTTTGAAGATATTTTTCCCGAGCATGTGGTAAAGTTCGCGCGAGGAAGCGATTTTCTCATTAATATAACAAATGATGCTTGGTTTGGCGGCCAGCCAGAAGCCCGGCAACACTTAGCAATTATGGCTTTTCGGGCAATTGAAAACAGAATTTCAATAATCCGTAGTGCTAATACCGGCATAAGCGGTTGGGTTTCCTATAAAGGAGAGATCGAAAAAATGCACAACGGCAAAAATGATGTTTTATTCAAAGGAGTCCAAGATTTTACAATTTCTTTAAATAAAAAGAGGAGTTTTTATAATAAGTATGGTGATATTTTTTCTCTCCTTTGTTTATTGTTATTGTTGGGGATATTTTTCTCAAAAACTTATAGAGATAAAAAGGAGGTATAAATTATGAGTAAAGTAGAATTAGAACTTATTAAAATCGATAAACCAGAGAATATGAACGTTATCATCGGCCATTCCCATTTTATCAAGACAGTAGAGGATATTTATGAGGTTTTGGTGGCCGCAGTACCTTCGATAAAATTTGGGTTAGCTTTTTCTGAGGCTTCAGCCAAATGTTTGATAAGGGCAGAGGGAAATGACCCGAAACTTAAAAAAATAGCTATCGAAAATGCTTCTAATTTAGGGTGCGGGCATCTATTTTTTATAGCTTTGGAAGATTCTTATCCAATAAATGTTTTAAACCAAATAAAAAACGTTCCTGAAGTCTGCCGGATTTTTTGTGCCAGCGCCAATCCTTTAGAAGCAATCGTTGCTAAGACCGGACAGGGAAGATCTTTCTTGGGTGTAGTTGACGGGTTTTCTCCCAAAGGCCTAGAGAGCCAGGAGGATATCAAGGAGCGAAAAGAACTTTTAAGAAAAATCGGGTATAAGCTTTAAAGTTTCGATAACTAGTAAGTTGATAAACTTTAACCTTATGCTATAATTATTTTCACTATGAATAAAAAAGAAAAAAATAAAGCTTGGCGGCGAAATTTAGGGTATCATGCAATAAAAACTTTTGCTTATCTCAATGGAATACTCCCTTTAAAAGTAAATTATTTTATGGGAAAGTTTTTTGGCACCATTGCTTATTTGGTAATTGGGCGTCATCGAAAAGTAGCAATTGAAAGTTTAGGGGTAGCATTTGGCGAAAAAGATTTAAGAGAAAGAAAAAAAATGGCTAAAGATTTTTTTATCTTTATGGCCCAAGGAGTTTTTGAGCTGTTAAATTTTTTAAAGAATCCTAAACGTTTGGAAAGAATCCATATCCAAGGAAAAGAGCACCTAGATGAGGCCTTAAGTAAAAATAAGGGGATATTGCTGGTTACTGCACACCTTGGAAATTTTCCTTTAATGGGTTTAAAGTTGGGAAAGGAGGGCTATCCGGCTTATTTTGTTACCCGGCCGATGCGCGATAAACGAACCGGAGATTACATCCATGACTTAAGAGAAAATGCCGGGGTTCATACGATATTTTCTTATCCCCGTAAAGATTGTGTGAGAAATATCATAAGTGCTTTAAGGTCAAATGGAATAGTTATTATTCAGATGGACCAGAACTTTGGAACCGGCGGTGTTTGGGTTAAATTTTTTAATAAATTAGCTGCAACCCCGGTGGGGCCGATAACTTTGGCTTTAAGGACTGGCGCCGCAGTTGTTCCTGGGTATATAGCCAGGGAAGAAGACGGCAGCCATGTTATAAGATTATTTAAAGAGGAAGAATTAACTGTTACAGATAATCGTGATGAGTCAATTCTTCTTAATGCTATAAAGTTTACCCGGATGATTGAAGGATGGATTAAGAAGTATCCAACTCAATGGACTTGGATTCATCGCCGTTGGAAATCCCG
>CAZGLF010000054.1:0-9837 GCA_964526615.1 uncultured Planctomycetia bacterium | reverse complement strand
GTGTCTTAGTAAGTACAATATTGATGTTGCGGATAGGCAGCTTTGCTGTGCACCTTTGAATAGCCCGGAGGCAAAACAATATCTTGGCGGGATGTGTTCAGCAGCAAATTATGCCTGGGTCAACCGGCAAGTCCTAATGCATTTAGTCAGAGAGTCTTTCGAGAAGGTCTTTTCTAAAAGTTGGCAGTCTTTGGGGATGGATTTAATTTATGATGTTGCGCATAATGTTGCAAAATTCGAAGAGCATGATGTCGAGGGAATTAAAAAAACTTTATGTGTTCACCGCAAAGGAGCAACTAGAGCTTTTGGCCCTGGGCATCCGGAGTTACCTCAAAAATATAAAGATATCGGTCAGCCGGTCATAATACCAGGAGATATGGGCAGGTATTCCTATCTTTTGGTTGGAACTGAAAAAGCCTATCGGGAATCTTTTGCAAGTACTTGTCATGGTGCCGGAAGAGTAAAGTCGCGTCATCAGGCGATAAAGAGCTTAAGCTTTGACTCTTTAATGAGAGAGTTAAAAGAAAAAGGAGTAGAGGTTAGGGCAGCCGGCAAAAAAACGATACTTGAAGAAGCACCTTCAGCTTATAAAAACATCGATGAAGTAATAAATGTTGTTGAAGGCGCCGGCTTATCGAAAAAAATAGTAAGACTTAAGCCGCTTTCAGTCGTTAAGGGGTAGACAGATAAAAAGCGGTTGAAATAAAACGAATTTGTGGTAACGTATTCAATAATAAGAGTATAAAATATGTTAGATATAAAATTTATTAGAGAAAATACTGATTTAGTCAAAGAAGCTATTAAGCATAAATGGGTTAAGTTCGACCTAGATGCTTTTTTGGTTATCGATGAGCAAAGAAGAAAACTTTCTTCGCAAGTAGATGATTTAAGGGCCCAGGTTAACAAAATTAATGATGAGGTTAGTGCGCTTATAAAGAAGAAAAAAGACCCTAAGCCAAAGATAGCCGAAAGTAAAAAAATATCTAAAAAATTATCCGGTCTCGAAGAAGCCCAAAGAGCAATAAAGAAGAATTTCAACAGCCAGCTTCTGCAAATTCCTAATATTGCGCATTTATCTGTTCCGGTTGGAGCCGAAGATGCTAACCGAGTAATAAAAATAGTAGGTGCGGTTAAGAAGTTTGATTTCAAACCCAAAGATCATATTGAATTAGCCGAAAATTTAGATATTATTGATTTTAAGCGGGCAGCTAAAATAACCGGTTCTAATTTTATCCTTTTTAAAGGAGCCGGGGCAAAGCTTGAGCGAGCCCTTATCAACTTTATGCTTGATTTACACACTAAAGAGCATGGTTACCATGAGGTGTCTCCAGCTTTTATTGCAAATCGGGATTCAATGACAACTACAGCTCAGCTTCCTAAGTTGGAAGAGGATATGTATGAAATAGACAATGGTTATTTTTTAATTCCGACTGCCGAAGTCCCGGTTACTAATATCCATGCTAAAGAGACTCTACCCGAAGATGATTTACCGATTTATTATACTTCTTATACTGCTTGTTTTAGAAAAGAAGCTGGTTCTTACGGAAAAGATACTAAAGGTTTAGTTAGGGTACACCAGTTCGATAAAGTGGAGTTAGTTAAATTTGTCCATCCCGATAAATCTTATAAAGAATTAGAGTCTTTAGTTAGAGATGCTTCAAAGGTCTTAGACCTATTAAAGATTCCCTATAGGGTAGTTTTACTCTCAACTCAAGAGATAAGTTTTGCAGCTGCAAAATGTTATGATATTGAAATCTATGCCCCGGGTACCGATAGATGGCTTGAAGTATCTAGTTGTTCTAATTTTGAGGATTTTCAGGCCAGGCGCGGGAGTATCCGGTACAAGGCTAAAGATACCGGAAAGTTGAGGCCGGTTCATACTTTAAATGGTTCCGGTGTTGCTCTACCACGCTTGGTCGCGGCTATTTTAGAAAATTATCAAGATAAAGATGGGTCAATAATAATACCTGAAGTTTTAAGGAAATACTTAGATGGAAGAGAGAGAATTACGAAATAATTATATTTTTACTTTAGTTAAATTTGCTCTTTTTTTAATTGTTTTTTGTTTTTTAGTTGAATTAACTAGAGAATTCTGGAGAGAACTAAAAACAACCGAGAGTTTTAGTACCGCAGTATTAATAATTTCGATGTTGTCGGCTTTTAGTTTTTATGTTTTTATAAGTGATTTAAATCAGTTTTATAAAAGTATTCAGAATTTCTTTTTCCACTCAAGTTTTTTTGCTTATTTGGTACCATCGGTTTTAGTTATTGTTGGTGTAGGATATTTTTTCCTGCCAAAGATATTTAATATTACCTTTAACAAGGATATATTCACCTTTATTGGGGGATTTGTTTTAACCGGGCATATGATTTTTATTGCCAGAGGAAATCAAGGGCATAATTTTCCAACCGTTATAAATTATTTATTTATTTTTAGTATATTATATATCTTGAACTTACTCTTATTTTCAGTATATTTAAGGGTAGGTTTTAATATTGATATTGGAAAGTTTATCTTTGAAGGCATGAAAGGCGGAGCAACTTTGATACAAAGTATTTTTACCCAAGCTTTTCGGTAATGCATTGCGTTCTTTTAACGGAGGGGTGGCAGAGTCTGGTTTATCGCGGCGGTCTTGAAAACCGTTGTGGGGTTATACCCACCGGGGGTTCGAATCCTCTCCCCTCCGTTTTGAAATAAGGGACGGTTCCTTGCCCACTAACTACCTTTCGCACAATAACTTCTGACTACATCATTTAAAATTTTAATTTTTTTGAAAGAAAATGCCTTCCTTAATCGTCTATTATATAAAGGGGCCATGATAAATGGTAGCGCAAGAAGATAATTTTAAAGATAAGACAAAATAATTGTGTGATTGTAACATATTGGTACAGAATGACTAAGAAGGGGAGGAACCGTCCCCAGTGTTACTGGCTAAAAATTTTCTTGCATATTTTATATATGCCTTTAAGATAGATTTGACTTTTCAGTTTTAAAAAAAAGGGGCTAAAATGAATAAAGTTAATAAAAATACTAAAGAAATTACAAAAATCATTCTTGAGGCAGGGGATGAGGCGCGTTCAACAGTAAGCGCTGAGCCTGAGGCCGAATTTGTCCGAAAAGCTAATTGGCCGGTTCAGTGCCTTATCGGCCCAGGATTAGAAGGTGCAATCGCCTGTGAAAGTAAGGTTGGATATGTTAACGGAACAAAAGGTTGGCTCTTATATCGAGGGTATGATATCTTTGAGCTTTGCGCTTATTCTAGCTTTGAAGAAGTTTCTTATCTTTTACTACATGGAAAATTACCGACTGAAAACCAATTAGCAAAGTTTAAGGAAAAACTCATTGATTATCGAAAGATTAACAAAACCTTAAGGCTGTTATCTTCTTTTCCGGTTCAAGAGATGAATGCTATGGGGGCTTTACGTTTGGGAACAAATTTAATGCGTCAAGAATGCACATTTGTAGATAGACAAGAGTATAAGCCTAACATAGAAACTATGATTAGTGCCGATGAAGATTCGATACCAATGGAAACAAGACCTAAAGGCGAGAAAAGAGCTATTTATTCTTTAAGAAAAGCCGAGGGTATTAAAAGACCCAGCGGCTTAAGCAAAGATTTGCATCTTCCGGTAGGGTTTGAGTCAGCATACCACCTTATTGCTGGGATTTCGTCTATAGCTGGTGCCGTTGCCCGTCTTAGAGTGGGTGAGTTGCCGCTTAATTCAGATCCCGAATTAAGCCATGCCGGCAATTTAATTTACTTGTTAACCGGGCGCAAACCTTCGCCGGTTGAAGAGAGGATAATGGATGTATGCCTGATTCTTCATGCTGATCACGGGATGAATGCATCAACTTTTGCTACAATGGTGGTAGCCTCAACTTTATCCGATCTTTATTTTGCAATTGGTTCCGGAATTGCTGCCCTTAATGGTTCTCTTCATGGCGGGGCAAACGAAAGAGTAGTTAAGATGCTTTCAGAAATTGACAGTCCAAAAAAAGTCAAAAAGTGGTATGAGCAAAAGCGTGCAAAAAAAGAAAAAATTAGCGGTTTTGGCCACCGAGTTTATAAAGCTTATGATCCAAGAGCAAAGGTATTGGGACCTTTAGCTAAATATTTAGTTAAGTCAAAGAAAGATACAAAAATAAATGAAATTTTTAAAATCGCAAAGGCATTAGAGAAAGAAGTTGTTACTTCTTTAGGAGAGAAAAAGAAAATATTTCCAAACGTTGATTTTTATTCCGGTATCGTATATTCTTGTTTAGATATACCAACCGAACTTTTTACGCCGATTTTTGCGGTAAGCCGGACATCAGGGTGGAACGCCAGAGTTTTAGAGTACCTCGCCAATAATCGTATTTTTCGACCACGCGCTGTTTATTCAGGGCCCTTAGAAGAAAAATATGTCCCGATAGATAAAAGATAAGCTATAGAGTTAACCTTCCGGTTATTTATATTAGGATATTCTTATTCGATTTCAGGAGGCCGGCGCAGGCTTTTCTTTTGAGATTGTATTTTTTTCTGTTTTAATATTTTCTCTTTAGCCCGTTTGGAACGCTTTCTTTTTTGTCTTCTTATTTTTTCGATTTTTTTCTGTTTTTCACTTTTTTTCTTGAAGATATTTTCTTCGAGTTTTTCAGTTAATATTCTTCGGGCTAAAAAACGGTTTAGGGGTTGGGAGCGTTGGGTTTGGCATTTTACTTCAATTCCAGTAGGTTCATGCTTTAAATAGACGCAGGTTGAGGTTTTATTTATCTTTTGGCCGCCGGGGCCACTTGAACGAATAAATTTTTCGGTTATATCCGATTCTTTTATGCCTATTTTAGACATTCTCTTGCGAAGATCTTTGACTTTTTGTTGGCTTACGCCGTATTTAGTAGATGCTGTCATAGTTACATCATACCATAATTTCTTTAATTGCATATATTATGATATTTGCTACAATAATTAATACAAAAAGTAAGGAGGTTTATTATGAAGTGTCCGGTATGTAGTAAAGATATGGTAGAACAGGATTTTGGAAGTGCAAAAGTAGATGTTTGTGTTGATGGTTGTAAAGGTATTTGGTTTGATTGGTTAGAGTTAACCAAGCTTGACGAGGGTAACGAAGGCGCCGGTAAGGCTTTGCAGGAAGCTTTAAAAGCTCCTCGAAATAATGGTGAAGGCAGAGATCAAATCAATTGCCCAAAATGTGCGATACCAATGCAGATACATAGTTATAAATTAGCCAAAGAAATCAACGTTGATGAGTGTTATAAATGTGCCGGTTTTTATTTAGATGCCGGAGAACTTAAAGAAATTAGAGCAAATGCTATGACCGATGAAGAACTAGAGGCTTATACTAAAAAGCTTCTCTCAGAAATTCCTGAATATGCTCAAGCTTCCGATGATTTGGATAAGAAGAAATTACGAGCCGATGCTGTAAAAAGCTACACCAAATTTCTTCGGGCAAGTTATTACATAAAAGGTGAATGAAAAAAATAACTTTAAGTATTAAATTAGGGATTATCCTGGCGGTTTTGCATCTTCTGCTTTTTATTTATTCCAGCTACCTGTTTTTAACTGCTTCTTCAGGCCAGGCTATAACCGGTTATTTTTATATATATTTAGTAGATTTATTTTTAGCTCCCTTGCTAATGCCGGCCTCTTATTTATGCGGATTGCTAAATCTCCCCTTTATTATAGCAATAATCTTTGTTTATGGAATATTGGGCACTCTAGCCTGGTTTTTTATACCTTACTTAGTAAAGGAATTAATTTTGATTTTTAAATCAAGAGGGTCTAAGAAATGATAATTGTAGGCGTTGTAGTAATCATTGTAGGTATAAGTATTATAAGTATTTTTAATCAATTGATTCGGTTTAGGAATTTTACCCAAGAGGCCTGGAGTGATATAGCGGTTCAATTGAAGATGCGGCGTGACCTTATAAGCAGTATTGTTGAAACTGTTCAGTCTTACACAAAGCATGAGAGGCAAGTGCTAGAAAAGATAACTAAAATTCGAGTGAGACTAACCGATGATATGAGCGTTAATGAAAGAGCCGAAATTGAAGGCAGGCTTTCAAAGGCTTTGACAGATGTACTTGTAATTGTTGAAAATTACCCGGATTTAAAAGCAAGCAAAAATTTTCTAAAGCTTCAAAAGGCTTTAGTTGATGTTGAAGATAAAATTCAAATAGCACGCCGCTATTATAATAAAACTGTGCGCAACTATAATAATTTAGTTGAATCGTTTCCGACTAATCTGGTAGCTAGTTTATTTGGGTTTAAGAAGAGAGAATTTTTCGAAATCGAATATGCTACTGAAAGAAATATTCCAGCATAACTTCAATATTGATAATTAATTAAAAAATGAAAAAGAAGCTAAAAAGTGAATTAACTTGGTCATTTTCAAGGGATAGGCTGTTTAAGGAGTGTCAAAGAGCTTATTATTACCATTATTATGCCTCTTGGGGTGGCTGGGAAAGTAATGCCGATGAATTTAGCAAAAAAGCTTATATTCTTAAAAATATAAGGGGAATTGATGCCTGGGTAGGCGATATTGCCCATCAGATGATTAAATGGTTGATTGATAATAAACTAGGAGGCAAAACTATTGCCCATGAGGAAGCAATAAAGCGTGCTAAAGAAGTTTTGATGAGAACCTGGGAACAGTCACGTTCAAAGATGTGGAGGGGCAACGTTAAGTATAATCTAAATTTATTTGAGCATTACTATAATGCTGATCCAACTAGAGAAGAGCTTAGTTTTAAATTGGCAAAGGTAACTAAAGCTATAAAGACTATTTATGCTTGCGGTTTGCTGGATTATATCGGCCAAACTTCAAATGATAATGTTTTACGGGTGGATGAATTAGATAGTTTTTTATTTGAAGGTACAAAGGTCTTTGCAATACCTGATTTTGCTTTAAAAAATAATAAGTATATTTTATATGATTGGAAAACCGGCAATACTAATGAAAAAGATAGGCTTCAATTATCTTTTTATTTGCTTTATGCAATGAAAAAGTGGAAGCTAAAAGAAGAAGATGTTCAAATAGTTCCGGTATATTTATCACAGGAGTTGGTTTCATTCACACCGATTGAACCTTATCCGGTATCAGAGACTAAGGATTATATTCGAAATAGCCTCAAAGCGATGAAAAAGGTTTTGACTGACCCTAAAGAAAATAAGGCTGATGCAGCGTTATGCCAAAAGACTCAAGAGCAGTGGCGTTGTAAAAGATGTAAATTTAAAGAAATTTGTAAATAGTCGCTTTTTGAGTAAAAAACTCATTAAATAACTTCAAAAAGTAGGGTAATTGAATTAAAAAATAATTTATAATTTTTTTCTTGACAGTTTTTTGGATAAACAGTAAACTTAAAATTCAAAGCCACGGAAAAGTGATTTTAAAATTTAGTCACTGTACAAAGGCAACTCTACGTGGAGTTGCCTTTGTATTTTAAAGATACATAAGTATCAAGTTATAAAATTTTAAGGGGGAGGCAAAATGGTCGAGAAAACGTTTAAAGTAATGTGTAGCCACAGGGAGTATCTTACACAAGATACTATAGCACATGCTTTATTGAATCAGGTCACCTTAAAAGACCAAAATCCTAAGGTTTTCTTCGCAGTTGTCGAGGCTGATGGAGATGGTGAATCTGTTTCTAAAGAGTGCGCATCTGTGAGCTCTTAATGATTACTTAAATCAAAATATTACAATATTTAAGTAAAATTAATCCCTTGTCTTGCTTAAGGCAAGGGATTTTTTTATAGCTGGTGTTTGATAGTGTAAACAACCGTTTCCACCCCGTAGGTGGAAAAGACACCCCCGGGGTGGACGCCGGCTTATGCCTTGAGACGGACTCCCTGGGGTGTTCGGGGGTGTTTGGTAAATTTGCGGATAAATCTTGACAGCACTCTGTGATTTATTTCCTTGAAAAAACCTTCAATTGGAGATAAAATCTCTTTAACAATAATCGTTGGGAGGTAAAATATGAAAAATTTATTTAAGGTTACTCTTATTGCAATAATGATTAGTGCGACGCCGGTATTTGTTTCTCTATCGTTTTCTCAGCCGACTCAAGAGTATTTTGTTGATTCTTTGGAGATTTTGGCTAATGAAGCTTTAGAAGGGTATAATTTAGAAGATTATATCAAATTTTATCAATATTTTTCAAAGGATATGTCTGGTTTAACCAGTAAAGAGTATTTTAAGGCAGTATTTCTCGATAGCTATAAGAAAGATTTAGGAGATATTATTGCCAAGAAATTACTAGCGGAAAAGAGCTTTTTAGATTCAAATTACCCGATATTAGTTTATAACGGTACTTTTGAAAAAGCCAATAATGTTTTAGTGACAATTAATTTTGAAAAAGAATATGATAGCTATCGCATTTCAATGATCAGGTTCGATAGGTTATATGGTAGCGTGGGGTTTTCAAAATAATGCCTAAAGAAAAAATAAGCCGGCGCCAGAAAGACATATCAAAATTATTAAGAAATAAAAAAAAGATAAACAAAGATAAGATAAAATCTTTTAAAAAAAAGTAAGTTAATGCGTTTACCAGCTTTAATAGCAATTGTTGTAGGGGTGATTAGTTTGTTGTTCGGTTTATTTTTGGCCATAAAGCCTCTTTTAGCAATCAAAATGCAGCAAAAATTTTATCGCTGGATTAATTGGGAAATGAAGCCAATTTCTATGGAGAAAGAGTTACGTAACACTCAATTCATGGGGTTGATTTTGATCTTAGTTACTTTTATCGTCCTTTTAGTCTTTCTTGCCGAACCTGCTTGGTTTAAAAGATATTGCCCGCTTAATAATTTTTTTAGAGTCTAGCGTTTGCCTTGATTTTATTAAAGATATATTGACAGTGAAAATAACTTGTGCTATATAAATATACGGTACAATAAACCTTAACGGCTTTCCAGATTGTTGTTTTTAAAGGGGTTAATAATTAAAATTCCGTTAAAGATTTTGAGGGCAACAATAAAATTATAAATAATTCTTAAAAAGCATTACTTAAAATTAGACAATGCTCTAGAGCTCTTAGTGGGGAGCTTATAACATTAGTAGCAGATGAGGGTAAAATCTTTAAAAAGGAGGTTTTATGGGTGCTAAGGCCAGATGCCCGGTCTGTGAACAGATATTTGACCTAGAAGAGGGCGCACAGATTGGCGATATTGTTACTTGTCCGGATTGTTATACGGAGCTGTTAATCAAAAGGCTGGATCCAGCCGATCTAGAGGAGATAGACAGCCCCTGGGATGACTACGACGATCAATTGCATGAAGACCAAGATCGAAAACCAAATAAAGGAGAGTGGTCATGAAACGATGTATAATTTTAGTTTTGGTGGTAGGGTTATTGTCGTTTGGCTTTTCTTTTGCCCAAGATATGGGCATGGATATGGATGCGAGTATAGATAAAGAAATGGTGATTAAGGGCAGTATAGACGAAATATCAGAGGAAGGATCTTATATTACGGTAAATGGTAAGAGAATTCTTGTTAGTGCAGATTTTTTAGATAGTTTTTACCTAGATGAAGGAGATGGGGTAAAAATCACTGCGCAAAAAGATGAAAAAGGAATCAAAGCCTTAGATTGGGAATACATACCAAGTGAAGATCAAGATCAAGATTACGATGAAATGATGGAGTAAATTCGCACCGGATGTATTAAAAACAGATAATAAAGAAGGCAACTCTTAATAGAATAAGGGTTGCCTTTTTTTTGAACTCTTGCTTTACAGTTTCAGCTTTTATTATACAATAGATAGTAGTTTCTGCTAAAAAGGTAATTGGTATGCGCCTGTAGCTCAACTGGACAGAGCATCTGGCTTCGGACCAGAGGGTTGCGG
>CAZGLF010000053.1:0-10162 GCA_964526615.1 uncultured Planctomycetia bacterium | reverse complement strand
TAGGTTTAAAAGATTATGTCAGAAAAAATAATTTTAAAAAAGTGGTAGTCGGAGTCAGCGGCGGTATAGATTCGGCCATAGTAGTAGCTTTAGCGAAAATTGCATTAGGGAGCAAAAATGTCTATGGGGTTATTATGCCTTCTGTTTTTACCTCTAAAGAAACCCTAAGAGATGCAAAAAAAATATGTAAAAACTTAAATATAAAACAGCATGTGGTAGGTATCGAAAGTATTTTTACCGCCTACAAGAGTAAATTTAAATCTTACTTTGAAGGTAGAAAAGAAGATAAGACCGAAGAGAACCTTCAGGCTAGAATTCGCGGTAATATCTTGATGGCTTTTTCAAATAAATTTGGCTATTTAGTGTTAAATACTGGGAATAAAAGCGAAGTATCCTGTGGCTATTGCACTCTTTACGGGGATATGGTTGGGGGCTTTGGGGTTTTAAAAGATGTAAACAAGAAAATGGTATATAAACTTGGTTATTACATAAATAAGATTTCCAAAAAAAATATTATTCCACTTTCAATAATGAAACGAGCCCCTTCAGCTGAGCTAAAACCAGGACAAAAAGATATCGACAATTTACCCCCTTATGACATCTTAGATCCGATTCTAAAACTTTACATTGAAGATAATTATTCATGCGAAGAAATCATAGCCAAAGGTTTTGGTGAATCTGTAGTTAAAAAAGTGATAAAGATGGTCGATAATAACGAATACAAGCGCAGACAGGGGCCAATCGGTATAAAAATTACCCCCCGGGCTTTTGGTAAAGATCGGCGAATGCCGATAACTAACCGTTTTTCTGAATAAATAATGCCATTAGTTTTTTTAAGTATCGGTTCTAACCTTGGAGATAGAGAAAATAATATCAAAAAGGCTATTGAGCAATTAAAAGATTTGGAAAAAACAAATCTTGAATCGGTGTCACGAATAATTGAAACAAAGCCTCATGAAGCAACGGGCCCAAATTATTTAAATACGGTGATTTGCCTGCGATCCTCATTGAGGCCAAAAGAGTTATTAGAAAAAATTCAAAGTATTGAAAATAAGTTAGGGCGGATAAGGTCTTTTAAGAATTCACCACGTACTATCGATATTGACATATTATTATATGGCCGCAAGTGCATTGATGAGCCAGATTTAAAAGTTCCGCATCCTCAAATCCGCAAAAGGGGTTTCATTTTAGAGCTTTTGTTGGAAATTGAGCCCGATGCCGATAAAGCGATGAATATATCCTAAACCAATAAGATGATTTCTATAACTAATAGCGGCAAACTAAATAAGCTTATAAAGAGCTATCGGAAAAAATCCCAAACTATCGGATTTATTCCGACAATGGGAGCTTTGCATCAAGGACATATTTCTTTGGTTAAAAAAGCTCGCCTGGATTCCGATATTGTAGTGGTAAGTATTTTTGTTAATCCTTTGCAGTTTTCAAAAGGCGAAGACTATACAATTTATCCTCGAAATTTTAAAAAAGATAAGTTGCTTTTAAAAGATTTCGGTGTTGACATCATTTTCATACCAAAGGTAGAGACTTTTTATCCGGCTGATTTTTCAGTTTTTGTTGAAGAAGGGGACTTGAGCCGGTTTCTTTGCGGTAAATTCCGGCCGGATCATTTTAGAGGGGTCTGCACAGTTCTAACAAAGCTATTTAATGTTGTTGAACCGGATTTTTCCTATTTTGGACAAAAAGATTATCAACAGGCATTGATAGTCAAGAGGCTGGTTTCTAATTTAAATTTTAAAATCAAAATAAAAATTTTGCCGATAATAAGAGAGCCAGACGGCTTGGCGCTAAGCTCACGCAATTTTTACTTAAACCAGAACCAACGAAAAGATAGTTTGTGCTTGCATCAGGCATTAACTGAGGCAAAGAGGGTAATCGATGCGGGGCAGCGCAGGAGTTCTAAAGTGAAGAACAGGATAAAGAACATTGTAAAATCTAGAAAAACCACTAAAATAGACTATATAGAAATTGTAAACGCTGACAATCTAAGAGAAATAAAGGAAATTAAAGGAAAAATTTTAATTGCTTTAGCGGTTTTTATCGGCCGCACCCGTTTAATCGACAACATAATTTTAAATGTTTAAAAATAAAAGAATAAAGATTGGGATTGTTGGCTGTGGTGCCATTGGCAGGGGGGTAGCATTTTTTATCGATAAAAAACTTAAAAAAAATGCCCTAGTTAGTGCTTTGGCGGATATTAATTTAGATGTAGCCAGAGATTTGGCAAAAAAAATATCTTCAAAACCAGAAATTTGCGATAGCCAAGAGCTGATAAAAAAATCTGATTTAATCATTGAAACTGCTTCAGTGGAAGCTGCAAAATTTATCTTGAAAAAAGCCTTGATCGATAAAAAAGATGTTTTGATTTTAAGTATCGGGGCCTTGATAGAAGATCTTTCGATAATCGATAAGTTACAAAAACAAGGAAATAATGTATATATTCCTTCGGGTGCAATTTGCGGTGTAGATGCCCTTGGGGCTTTAGCGATGGGAAATATTAAAAAAATCACCCTCACTACATCTAAACCCCCGAAAGGATTGATTGGAGCAGATTACTTGGTTAAACGGAAAATACGTTTGGGAAATCTCAAAAAAGAAAAAATAGTTTTTGAAGGAACAGTTGCTCAGGCGGTAAAACATTTTCCAAAAAATATAAATGTTGCCGCTACTCTATTAGTAGCTTCGCGCTGTAACGATATAAAGGTTTGTATTAAGGCAGACCCGAACATAAAACGCAATATCCACAATATTGCAATTGCTTCTGATGAAGCCAATATTAATTTAAACATTGAAAACATGCCTTCAAAAAACAATCCCAAAACAAGTGCTATGACAGTACTGTCGGTTCAGTATCTTCTTAATAAATTATTTTCGCCGTTTAAGGTAGGCAGTTGAATAACAAAATTTAGTTTAACGGCATACCTTTACTAAAGTATCGAAAAAACTATGAATGACTATATACATATAAAAGGAGCCAAAGAGCATAATTTAAAAAACATTGACCTTAAAATACCCAAAGGTAAGTTAACCGTGGTTACCGGTCTTTCGGGTTCCGGAAAGTCTTCATTAGCTTTCGATACTATTTATGCCGAAGGCCAGCGCCGCTATGTAGAGAGCCTCTCAAGTTATGCTAGGCAATTCCTTGATCAACTTCAGAAACCAAACGTTGAACATATCGAAGGCCTTTCACCGGCTATCGCAATAGAGCAAAGAAGTGCCGGTTCTTCGCCCCGTTCAGTTGTTGCCACCCAAACCGAGATATATGATTATTTGCGTTTACTTTTTGCCCGAATCGGTAAGCCGCATTGTTATCGGTGCTTGCGCCCAATAACAGCCCAGACCTCTCAAGAGATAATCGAACGAATTCTTAATCTCCCTAAAAACCATAAAATCATCATACTTTCTCCGGTTATTCGCGGGAAAAAGGGCAGTTATGAGGCTTTATTTGAAAGATTGTTAAAAGAAGGTTTTGTCAGAGTTAGAATCGATAAACAAATATATGAATTAGAAGAAAAAATAGAGCTCAATAAAAATAAAAGACATGATATCGATATTGTTGTGGACCGGGTTAAGGTATCAGGGGCCTATAAAAAAAGAATTGCTGATTCGGTTGAAACCTCGATTAAACATTCCAATGGGTTCTGTTTAATACTTGACTCTGATTCAAATCAAGAGATATTTTTTAATACCAAATTAAGCTGTACCCATTGCGGTATTTCTTTAGGTGATATGGAGCCGAGAATGTTCTCATTTAATTCACCTTATGGTGCTTGCCCGGCTTGTAATGGTTTAGGTATTAAATTGGAGTTTGACCCAGACCTTATAATACCGGATAAAAACAAGAGCTTGTCGCAAGGCGCACTTGAATGTTACCGAAGAGGTAGCAAGGGTTTTATTATGTATTACCGGGCCTGGATAAGAGAATCGGCAGATGTATTAGATTTCTCAATCGATACTCCGTTTAAAAAGCTGCCTAAAAAGATTCAAAAAATAATTCTTCACGGGAGCCAGGAGGTAAAGGTTTGGGATAAGCCTTTTGAAGGGGTGATTCCAAACTTGGAACGATTTTTCAACAAAACCGAAAGTCAATACCGGAAATCCGAAATTGCAAAATATATGTCAAAATTACCTTGTCCGGCTTGTAGCGGCCAAAGGCTGCGAAAAGAAGCCTTGGCAGTTTTTATCGGCGGTAAATCGATTTGGGATTTAGTAGGTATGACAATCGAAGAAGCAGATGGTTTTTTTAAAAAGATAAAACTATCCAAGAGCCAAAAACATATAGCCAGCCATATTATCAAAGAGATAAAAAAGCGTCTTAATTTTTGCCTTAATGTTGGGCTATCTTATCTTTCGCTAGACCGTCTTAGTTCAACCTTATCCGGCGGCGAAGCCCAGCGGATTAAATTGGCTACGCAGGTTGGGTCATCTTTATCAGGTGTTATTTACATACTTGATGAGCCAACCATAGGCTTGCATTCCAGAGATGATAAAAAACTAATTAATACCCTTACTAAGTTAAAAGAACTTGATAATACTATAGTGGTTGTTGAGCACGATGAGCAGATGATTAAAGCCAGCGATTGGATTGTTGATTTAGGGCCGGGCGCTGGTTTAGGTGGGGGAAAAGTTATTTATTCCGGGCCAAGTACTCAAATTAAGGAAGCCAATACTTTAACCGCTAAATACTTAACCGGCCGCGAAAAAATTCAGGTACCTAAAAAAACACGTTTTTACAAAGACAGTCCAAAGCTATCGATAATCGGCGCCAAGGAACATAATTTAAAAAATATCAATGTAAATATACCCTTAGGTAATTTTGTTTGTGTGACCGGTGTCTCAGGTTCGGGAAAATCTACCTTAGTTGAAGATATTTTGTATCGAGCTTTGGCACGAAAAATATACGATTCCAAAGATAAACCAGGCAGTTTTAAAAAGATTGACGGTTTAGAAAATATTGATAAAGTGATTATAGTAGACCAAACACCTATTGGCAGGACGCCGCGTTCAAACCCTGCTACCTATACTGGTGTTTTTACTTATATACGGGAAGTATTTACCAAGCTTCCTGAAGCAAAAGTTCGGGGTTATGCTCCGGCGCGTTTCAGTTTTAATGTTTCCGGCGGCCGTTGCGAAGCTTGTCGGGGAGAGGGTACCAAGAAAATTGAAATGCATTTTTTACCGGACGTTTATGTTCCTTGTGAGGTCTGCCGGGGTAAAAGATTTAATCGGCAAACCTTAGATATTCAATTTAAGGGTAAAGATATATCCGACATTCTAAATATGAATGTCGACCAGGCATATGCGCTATTTAATAATTTCCCGAAAATAAAAAATATTCTGAAAACCTTAATTGATGTTGGGTTAGGATATATCACCTTAGGCCAAGCTGCTACTACCTTATCCGGCGGCGAAGCCCAACGGATAAAGCTTGCTTCCCAACTCAGAAAGCGGGCAACCGGCAAAACATTATATATTTTAGACGAGCCGACAACCGGGCTTCACTTCGATGATATTAAAAAACTTCTTTCGGTCTTGCAGCGTTTGGTTGATAAAAAAAATACGATTTTAATTATTGAACACAATTTAGATGTGATAAAATGTGCTGATTATTTAATTGATCTGGGCCCTGAAGGCGGCAGCCGTGGGGGTGAAGTTGTAGGTACTGGATCACCGGCAGAATTAACAAAGAACCCTAATTCTTATACCGGTAAATATTTAAAGAAAAAAATACCTTAAATTTTAATATGAAGAGCATTGTTGGGCGAGTGTTAATTTCTTGTTTTGTGTTAATCTTCGGTTTTACCGCTGTGGTTTCCGCCGCCGACACCGAAGCCGAACGTTTTGCGGTTGCTTTAAAAGCTTTTTCAGATGGTTTTTATGATGCTGCACTTTCGCTTTTTAAAAGAATAATAGAGGATTATCCCGAAGGCCAATACCTTACTTCAAGCAAACTTTATAGCGCTAAATGTTATTACTTTAAAGAAGATTATAAGAAAGCTTTAGAGATTTTTGAAAGCGTAATCAAATCTAATGTTGAGACTGGGAAATTAATTCAGGCTTATTATTGGTCAGCTTTGGTCTACTTTAAAGGGAAAGATTTCGATAAAACGATAGCTTATACCGAAAAAATAATTGATAATTTTAAAGATGCGCCCTTGGTGTGGAAAACCCATTATTTATTAGCAGATACAAAAATTCAGCTTAATGAAATCGACCAGGCTAACGAATTGTTGCTGAAAGTAATTGAAGAAAGTACTGACCCTGAATTATTAGATATGGCTTATGCAAAGCTATTGAATCTTTATTACAACTTAAAGAAATATCCAAAAATTATATCATTAGCTCAAGAGTATTTGCGTCAATTTCCCAATGGGATTATCCAGGCTAAGATATATTTTTATCTAGCCGAAAGCTATTATTGGCGTGATGAGTGGGATAGAGCTTTAGGCTATTATAGAAAAGCTTTGGAGTTAAATCGTGACGATGATTTAGCCGACCTAATCCATCAGGGAATAGGGCTTACCTATTTGGCTAACAATGAAAAGGTAAAAGCAAAATTAAATATCGATAAGATAAAAGATAAGCAATTGCGTCATTATTCCCAAGGGGTGTACTACTTTCGAACTAACGATTACATTCAGGCTTTAGAGGTCCTAACAATTTTTATCCGGGAAAACCCCGACAGCCATCTGATAGCGGATGCTTATTTAAATAAAGCAGATTTGCTTTATGAGATGGGAAGGATTAATGATGCAATTTCAAACTATCGATATATTTTAGAAAAATTTAATTCCGGAGAAAATTCTGATGCTATCAACAAGGCTCATTATGGCTTGGCCTGGTGCTATTTAAAAAACGGTAAATTTAAAAAGGCTATCGATGAATTTAAAAATACCCTTGAGTATGCTAACAATGCTATTGTTAAAGTCAGTTCACAAATCCAAATCGCCGATGCTTATCAAGAAACTGGAAAATATGATCAGGCACTCACAATATATAATGAAATCTTAAATGGCCACCCTAATACTGTATATGCTGATTATATCCAGTTTCAAACCGGAATCTGTTTTTTGAAAAAGAATGATTTGTCTAATGCGTTTTTAGCGCTTAAGAATTTACGAAATAATTTTCCCTCTTCGCGTTTGATATCCCAAGCTCAATATTATTTGGCAGTAGGGTATTTTTCCCAGGAAGATTATGCTCAAGCCAAGAGCCTTTTGCGTAATTTTATTGAAAAGTTTCCAACCGATGAGCTCTTAGGAAAAGTTTACTATCTTTATGGGAAGTGTTTTTTTAATGAAAAAAAATACCAGGAAGCTCTTAAAACGTTCAAGCAGATCCCTAAATACGGCGATCAGGATATTCAGGAATTATCTTATATTGATATTGGAAATATATACTTAAATTTATCTGAATACACTATGGCTAAAAAGATATGGAAAAAGTTTCTATCTAAGTATCCGAATTCCCAGTATGCCGGGATTGTTGGATTGTATTTAGGCGGCTTATATGAAAAAGAGAATAACTATTCGGAGGCCGAGTTTTATTACAAAAAAGTTATTCAAGATTATAAAAATTCTGATTCTGCCCAGGAAGCGTTGTTTTCTTTGGGACACCTCTACTGGAATCAAGATAATACCAAAAAAGCTATTAATTATTTTCAGAAGTTGGCTCAACGCAAAACATCCTTAGGGTTAAAGGGAAAATTTTATTTAGCTAAAATATTTGCTCACAATGAGCAGAACCAAAAAGCTTTCCAAATATACGATGAATTGATCAACACCGAGGGGGAGATGTCACAATTAGCTTTATCAGCCAAAGCTTTCTTGCTTAAGGATACCAAAAAATACCAACAAGCGATTGACTATTTTAAAACGGCGATTTCAAAAGGATTGGATAATCCGGAAATTCGTTTTGCTCTTGGTTTCTGTCTTGAAAAAACCGACCAGAATCTAGCAGCGATTGAAGAATATTTTAAAGCAATTTATGCTTTTTCAAACCAAGATACTGCGGAAAGTTCAAAAAACTACGAGGTAAAAGCTTATTTTCGCATTGCAAAAATTTATGAAAAAAACGCTATGATTGAGGAAGCAAAAAAAATTTATAAAAAAATAATCGATTCTGATTTCCAAGAGAAAAAAATTGCACAAATGCGGCTAAAAGAATTGAATCAACAATAGGTTAGAAGAATGATAGGAAAATACTTTAAAGGTAAACTTTTATTTAGGAGGGGATATGTGGAAATTTGTAGTTAAAAGCGGGTGGCTGATTTTGCCAATTTTTTTATGTTCAATTTTTGCCATGGCTATTATTTTAGAAAGGCTCTTTTTTTATTTAAGCACCAAAAGCAATTCTTTTGCGGTTCTTTCACAAACATTAGACTTGGTAAGAAAGAATAAGATAACCGAGGCTATTGATCTTTGTGAGAAAAAACCTTTTTATGCCACCAACATCTTAAAGGCCGGGTTGACTCACTATGAAGAAAGTAAAGAGATTATTCGAGAGTCCATGGAAAATGCCTCTCTTTATGGGATACCCAGGCTAGAGAGAAATTTAAATTTTTTAAGTACTATTGCCCATATTTCACCGTTGTTAGGGCTGTTAGGTACGGTAGTTGGACTGGTTAAGTGTTTCTACATTATTGAGCAGAAAACAGCTAGTGTTGGATTAGTCAACCCTTCTGATTTAGCGGGAGGGATTTGGGAGGCCTTATTAACTACCGTTGCCGGACTTTGCGTGGCAATACCCAGCTATATTATGTACAATTACTTTGTTCATAAAGTTAATTCGGTTACTTTGGAAGCTGAAAGGGCAGCTACCGAATTATTAGAAATAATACCTCAAAATAGATATAGTGATGAAGTTTAGAAAAAATGTACGCGTAGAAGCTGGCCTGCGTCAAATCGATATTGCTCCGTTGATTGACTGCATTTTTCTACTATTGGTGTTTTTTATGTTAACTTCCAGTTTTATCGTGATACCTGGGATAAACGTAAAATTACCTAAAGCTTTAGCTCCGGAGGAAATTGATACCCAATCTTTAACAGTGGTTATATCGAGCGAAGATATCATATATTTGGAGGGTAAACCTTTTACCGTAAAAGAAGTCCAAGAGTATATGAAAGAAGGTAAATATGGTTCAATATTCATAAAAGCCGATCGCGATGCTAGTTTAGGCACGGTAGTTAGAATTTGGGACATCTGCAAACACTTGGGCATAGAAAAAATCGGTATCGCTACTACTTACGAAGATTAAATCTAGAGCATTCTTTTACTAAATTTTCTATGCAAAAACGAAATATAATACTTTTTTTTGCCGGTTTATCGCTTTTTCTGCATATTTTTTTTGTTGCTTTTATTTCTTTAGAGATAGAAACAACATCTACCCCTTTGGTTTATGGCTGGAATAATATTGTGAGCAAAGAAGACCTGTTTTTAAAAAATAAAGATTTCAATTTTCCTCCAGGTATTGAATTATCTTCTCAAAACATACGGAAAAAGTATTTTTCATTCCAGCAACCGATACCCAAACTCATCAAACAAGAAAAACTAAATTTATACCCTTTGGTTTCATTAAAAAATGATTTCGCCTTACAACCAGACAAAAATCACTTCTATCTTTGGAAGAGGTCCTTGGCATTTTCTTCCTGGGATCAAGAGCGAGTGCCTTATCGGGCGTATGTTTCCCGTTATGGCAAAGTTCTTTTTTTGTATCCAGAAAAGCTACCGGTAAACTCATACGGCAGCATTCAGCTACAGAAATACATAAAAGAATCAACTGTATTCCTTGGTGACAAATTTTTCTGGACAAAAGTAGAGGGAGTAGTAAAATAATGATAAAGATAGAAATATCAACATTCATTGGGGTTGTTTTAAGTATTTGGCTCACAGTAGGGTTTTTATTAGAGTATTTTGCCAGCAAAAGGCTGGTAAAAGCTAAAAAGGAGATAAATTTAGCAAAACGCTGTTGTGAAGTTTGCGCTTCGGTGTATTTTATTTCAACAGCTAGCGGTTTTTGGCGTTGCCCACTTTGCAGTAGTATAAATAAGGAAAAGTAACCTTGGTAAGTGAGACGGGTTGTTATTTTTATATAAAATAAGGTATAATATATTAGAAGATTTTATAAGGTTAAAAGAAGAGATGATTA
>CAZGLF010000052.1:0-10381 GCA_964526615.1 uncultured Planctomycetia bacterium | reverse complement strand
TACTCCCTTAAACTGGTGCCGCCCTTTTCCTTTCCCTCCAATCTCAATAATTATTTTTTTCTTACCAATCTGCAATAAATAATCTGGAGTTTTAGCTCCTCTGGTACTTTTCAAATAATAGATTTCCTTATTAAAAGAATGCATCGCTTCGACAAAAAAATCCTCCCTCAAAGCACCTTGGGCACTTTGAAAATCTTTATATACCAACCTATAGGGTAAAGCCATCAGTATTTTTGGTTCTTTGAGCACATTGGTACCTTCTGGCATAACTCTTAAAAGAACAAAGGCTTTCTCCAAAAGCGAAACATACTGTTCTGCTTTATATTTAGTTATATTAAGATTCTTGGAAAGGGAGCTGTAATTTATTCCATCTATTTGGGATTTGCCAATAAAATTTAACAAGCGTTCAATCGTCTCTATTTCAGAAACAGCTATTTTACTAATTGACGGTATATCTTTCTTTATTATTGTACTTATAACATTATTTAATAAATCCAATGGTGAAGGCTCTTCTAAAGAAAAAGGAAAGTTACCCCCTTTAAGATAAGAATTAAAATTATCAGCAAAAGAAAAAGCTTCTTTTGGCCATTTCTTATTTAATATATCATCCAAAGACAATGCTTTAATTTTAGCATTATAGCGAAAATATAAATATTCCCTAAAAGAAAAAGGGTAGAGTTTTTTTATTATAACTCTTCTGGAAAGATCATAAGAAGAATTGTATAATGACAAAGAAACTGAACTAGTAAAGATTACTTTAACATTTAAAAAATCATAAATTTTTTTTAAACTTTCTGCATAATTAGAATTAAAATGAATTTCATCCAGTAAAAAAACTTTAATTTTTAAATTTTCCTCAATCTCTTTAACAATTTCGAAAAGATTCCCTTTAACAGTATCCAGGGAAATGTAAAAACTATTTTCTATTTCCACTGCTAATTGCTTAAGGATAACTGTTTTCCCGGAACCCCTTGGGCCGGCAATACCTAAAAAATGCTTGCCACTGAATTCTTTTATTTGCGAAAACAAAAATCTTTTCTTGATAAAGTTCTCGCTATCTTTTCGGGCTAAACGGTCAAATTCTAATAATTTCTTTATATCCATAATATTCTATCTTTTAATATAGTAAAATAATTATATAAAATGATATACATTTTGTCAAATTATTTTACAAAATGTCAATATAAAGGATGTGTTTGTATTAGGCTTTGGAATTGGCCCTAGATTGAATTATAAACCCTTCCGTGGTCATCCTCTAATCTTTCGATATCATCTTCTTCTAAATACTGGCCCAATTGCACCTCAAGTACCTTTAATGGGGTGCCTTGAGCATTTTCAAGCCGGTGCACAACACCCACCTCTATCGTTACCGACTCATCTTTATACACATTAATTATTTCATCTTTATTGGTGACCATTGCCTCGCCTTCTAATACTATCCAGTGCTCCATGCGATGTTTGTGTTTCTGAAGGCTTAAGCGTTTATGAGGTAAGACCTCTATTCTCTTTACCTTAAACCCATCTGCTTCTTTTAATACTTCCCAATGCCCCCAGGGCCTTTCTACTCTCATTGTTTCCTAAACCACTCTACTGTTTTTTCTAATCCCTGATAGAAGTTAATCCTTGGCTGCCAGCCTAACACTTCTTTAGCTTTTTGAATATCTGCCTGGGTTTTCCTCACATCTCCCAAGCGAGCAGGGCAATAATCAGATTCTATACCGCTTTTGATTATTTTCTTTAAATCCCTAAATAGATTATTTACTGAGCTCGGTATACCTAAGCCTACGTTAAATACTTCAGGCCCTATATTATCCTTTTCAAGGCAACTTATATTTATATCTACCACATTGTCAATAAAAATCAGGTCTCTTTCCTGTTCTCCATCGCCATATATAGGGGGCCTTTCATTATTTAAGAGGCAATTTATAAATTTAGGTACAACTACCGCATATTCATCATCTAAAGACTGCCGTGGCCCGTAAACATTAAAATAACGCAGATTCACTATCTCCATATTGTAAAGCCGGCTGAAAAGATAAGAATAATATTCAACTATCAATTTCGTAGCAGCATAAGGAGATATCGGCTGAGGCGTATCTGACTCTTTTTCAGGAAAATTATCCCTTTCGCCGTAAACTGAACTCGAAGAAGCACAAACTATTCTTTTTATCCCTTTCTCTTTAGCTTTTATAAAAAGTCCCAAAGTAGCGTCAACGTTAACCTCATTATATTCTAAAGGTTTATTGACCGATTCTGGGACACTCCTTAAAGCTGCTTGATGACAAACAAAATTAACCCCTTCCAAAGCATCATCCAGAAAACAGCCATCTCTTATATCGGCTTTTATAAATCTTATTTTTTCTTTGACCTTATCGAGATTCTCGAGCTTTCCGGTAAATAAATTATCTAAAACAATAACTTCGGCTCCAATATTAACTAATCTTTCGGTGATATGCGAGCCGATAAAACCTGCTCCGCCGGTTACTAAAACTTTTTTATTTTTTAAAGGATGGCTCATATTAAATTATAATACCTCCACATTATCAAATTTTTTCCTATAAACATTTCGGGTATCAAAAACTAAAGCAGAATTTTTTCTCAAAAGCTCATAATTAAGCTTTGTGTGGTCGGTAACAATAATTGCACAATCATATTTTTTTATATTAGCAGCAATAAATGAAATCCTTTTTAAATTAATGTTTTTTATATCTAATTTAGGGATTAAAGGGTCGTAATAATCTACCTTTATTCCTTTTTTTTGAAACTCCTCGATTATCTCAAGAGCCGGGGACTCCCGAAGATCTTTAACATCTTTTTTGTAAGTTACCCCTAAAATCAATATTTTAGCTTTGGTTATTTTTTTATTTCTTTGGGCTAAAGTATCCTGGGCTCTTTTTACCACATAAGTTGGCATATAGTGGTCCATATAAGAGGCTAAATCAATCATCTTGGTCTTGAAACCTAATTTTTTAGCCTTCCAGGAAAAATACATCGGATCGTCAGGGATACAATGTCCGCCTACCCCCGGCCCGGGATAAAAAGGCATGAAACCAAATGGTTTTGTCTTGGCAACCTCAATTACCTCCCAAATACTTACTCCTAATTTATTAGCCACAATAGCAAACTCATTTACTAAGGCAATATTTACCAAACGAAAAGTATTCTCTAATAATTTTGAGCTCTCTGCTACCTCCGGAGAAGATACCGTATGTACTTTATTGATAATTTTTGAATATAAAGACTCTGCTAACTTAGTTGATTTTTTAGACAACCCCCCCACTACTTTAGGGATTTTAGTTAAGGGGTATTTTTTATCACCCGGGTTAACCCTTTCCGGTGAAAAGCATAAGAAAAAGTCTTTTTCTTCTTTTAACCCGCTTTTTTTAAGCTGGGGTAATACCACTTCTCTAGTTGTGGTTGGAAAAGAAGTGCTTTCCAAAATAATCAATTGGCCTTTTCTTAAATATTTTTTAATCGTTTTAGCTGCTTTTACTACATAAGAGATATCAGGTATTTTTACTTTTCGCAAAGGCGTAGGAACACAAATTATAATTACCTCGGCCTTTGAAAGCATACTTTCGTCGGTAGTCGGAAAAAATTTCTTGGCTTTAATTAATTTTGAAGTTTCTTTGGGGTCAATATCTTCAATATATTTTTCACCTTTTTTTAATCTTTGAATTCGCTTTGGGTTTGTATCTAACCCGCTAACCGAATAACCTTTTTTTGCCAAAGCAACTACCAAAGGCAAACCAACATAACCAAGGCCAACTATACACAAATTAGCTTTTTTATTACTTATTTTTTCTTCTAAAATTCGGTAAGTATTCATTGTTTTCAAATAATAGAAAAGAGTTATCTGCCCACCCCGATGTAGTCAAAACCAATCCTACGCAGTTTGTCTCTATCAAACATATTTCTACCATCGGCGACCAAAGGATATTGCATAGCTTTTTTAACTTTCTTTAGGTCTAATTTTTTAAATTCTTCCCATTCAGTCAAAAAGCAAACGCAATCACACCCCTTTACTGCTTCATAAGGGTTTTTGGCAAATTTAACTTTTTTTGAAGACTTGAATATAGCCCTAGCCTCTTGATGGGCTTGAGGATCGTAAAGATTAAGGCAAGCTCCTTCTTTAATAAATTTCTGGATAATTTCAACCGAAGGCGCAAATCTCATATCATCAGTATCGGGTTTAAAAGAAAGCCCTAAAATTGCTATTTTTTTCTCTTTTAATATCCAAAGGCGTTCTTTTATTCTTTCCAGAAAATGTATCCGCTGGCTATCATTAACTTCCTTAACTTCTTTTAATAAATTGAATTCATAGCCTAATTTATTTGAAATATAAGTAAAAGCTTCTACATCTTTAGGAAAACAAAATCCTCCATAACCTACTCCGGCTTGCAGGAAATCTTTTCCGATTCTTTTATCTAACCCCATTGCAATTGCAACTTTATCGACATCAGCCCCGGCTAAATCACAAACCCTTGATACAGCATTAATAAAAGATATCTTGGTTGCCAAAAATGAGTTTGAAGCATGTTTTATCAACTCTGAAGTATTAATATCAGTAACTATTATCGGAGCCTTAATAGAAGTATATATATCTTTTAAGATATTTTCTGCCCTTTGTGACTCAACACCAACAACTATTCTATCGGGATAAAAGAAATCATAGATTGCTTTACCTTCCCTTAAAAATTCCGGGTTAGAAGCAACATCAAAATCATGGTTTCCGTTTTTATAGCGATGTATTGTCTCTTTTATTTTTCTACCGGTCCAAACCGGAACTGTTGATTTACCAACTATCAATTTATAAGAATTAATATTTTTTGCTATTTGATGGGCAACATTACCAACCGAAGTCAAATCCGCCGAACCGTCATCTAAAGGCGGTGTACCAACCGCAATAAATATAACCTCGGATTTTTTTATCGTAGTCCCCAAAGAAGTAGAAAATACTAAATTCTTTTTCTTGGTTCCTTTTTTAACTAGATTATCTAAATCCGGTTCATAAAAAGGGAGAATTCCTTTTCGAAGATCCTGAACTCTTTTTTTATCATTATCGACACAGGTTACCTTATGGCCTAATTCAGCAAAACAAGCTGCAGCAACCAGGCCAACATGTCCGGCACCAACAACACAAATTTTATATTTTTTGCTGTATTGTTTCTTTTTTGGATTCTTATTCTTTACTGTCATGTTTCTTTACTCCTTGATTAATATGAACTCTTAGCTCCTTCATAGGTATGATCTAGGCCAACATGAAGCTCAGGAAAAGCTTTCAAAGTAAAGGCAAACCAAAAGGTAAGGTCTTTACCCCCTTCTTCTCTTCTATCAAGATTTACTCCTAAATCCAACCACCAACAATGTAGGTCCGTTCTAATTGAGTACTGCTGTTCCTGAAAATCTTCCTTGTTATATTCGTAACGCAAATAACTATGTAACTGCATTTTAGGGGTAAGATTAAATTTAACATCCATGGTGCCTTGAGTATCATCTAAATGCTGATAACGATGGCCATAAGAAAATGAATACTTCTCTCTCTCGACTTCCTTATCACCTTCATAAACCTTCTCATAACCCTTGAAGGTTATATCTACATTTGCATCACGAAACTGCCTTGTATTAACATCATATTCGGTATCTGCGTTTAAAGAAACTCCTTTTTTAGGATAAATTTCTAAATCTGCCTTAACATTATCAAAGCCGCTACCTCCCCCTTCGGGATTTATCCGGTACTCAATCGAAGGGCTAAAATAGATAAAATTCCAGGTATCTTTATCATTTCTTGCCTGCCACTTGTTTTTCAAAGTAAAAGTAATCTTTTCCTGGCGGGTTAGGTCATCATCGCTGTCAAACTGAAAAATATTATTATTGGAAACTGTGGGCTCATGAACGTATTCATATTTTACCTCTGGGGTAAATATATGACGTAAAAATTTAACCGGCCTTCCAAAGATATTAAAATCGGTATCAAAAACTTTATATAATTTAGTACTTAAAACTGCTCCCATCTTCGGCGCTATCCTCCAAACTTCATCATCGCCGAATTTATTCTGGGAATAAAATGCTGCGTAACTTCCGGCATAAGGCTGAATTCTCAACCATCCAATTCGAGTAAGATAGCTTAAGGCATTATCGGAATAAAATCTTAAAGCATTTTCTTTTATTCCAGAATCTGCAGTAGTATCGTTTAAATTAGCTAATTTATCGGTGGACTCAAAGTAAAATTTAGTATCTCCTATCCTTTGACGATACAAATCATATTGGAGTTGAGGTAAGTACTCGGTTTCGGAAAAAAACCGATTAACTCTTTTTTGGGTAAATAAAGATATTGAGGAATTACTGAAAGCATAAGTTGCCAACATATAACTTAACGGCTCTGGTTCCTGCTCATATGCCCGTTCAAAAAAATCTTTCATAAAGTATTTATCGGAAAACTTATGGAATTCCGACCTTATTGAAATTTCCGGTTTAGGATCCCAACTATAAGAAAACTCTGCCTTGTACCTATCATCCTCTAAATACTTCTCGGGCCTTGAACTTCTAGCCGGATACTCATCGAAAAGGTCTTCTCTGCTATCAATACTATAAAGTTCATCACTAATACGGTAATACTTTAATAAAGCTTCTCCATATTTTTTGCTTTTAGTTTTATGGGTAACCCCGGTTCCAAAACCTCTTCTTTCATACCAGTCAAAAATAATTCTGCCGTCATTTTCTTCATTCAACCTGTATCTCCAACGGGTGAGAATATAATAACCCCACTCACTGTTTTTACCGGGAACTATCTCAACCGGAAATGAACGATCTTTTAAAGACTGAGAAAAGTAAGGAATGTAAAAAACCGGCACCTTGCCTACCATCAAAACCATATTCTTGGCAACTACCCTTTCTCCGGGATAAATAGTAACTCTTTTTGCAACCAAGCGATAATGCGGAACTTCTAAGTCACAAGTTGTAACATAACCCTTCTTTAGAATATATTCCTTGGTCCCGATTTTATCTGCTCCTTTGGCTGATCCGTAAATTGGAGGGTCTTCGATTTTTAAAGCATCCATTTGGGCATTATAGGTATTAAAATTATAAACTACATCTTTACCCATCAACACGGTATCGCCTCTTACTATTTTTACATCCCCTTTTATAACTGCAATATTTGTCTTAGCATCGAATTCAGCGTGGTCACAATAAAGCTCAACATCCTTATACTTCATAACAACATTACCTTTAGCGACAATTTTGCCTTCTTCCTGAAGATAATTTATCTCATCGCCATCGATAACTACCGGTTTCATAGAATCCTGGGGAAAACTATTCAAAGGATAAAGGATGAAGGATAAAGGAATAAGTAAACAAGAAATTAACAGTGAGCGGCTCAATTTTCCCATGAATATTCTTCCTTTCTTCTTCTTTTTCATTTAAAATTCGATCTCTTTTTTTAACTTATCCCAATCATCAAGAAATCTCTTTATTCCGATATCGGTTAAAGGGTGTTTCATTAATTTTTCAATTACTGCAAAAGGAACTGTTGCTACATCGGCTCCTAAACGAGCTGCTTCTACAAAATGAAGCGGATGACGAATTGAAGCTACTAAGACTTGGGTTTGAATGTCATAATTTTCAAATATCATCTTTATATCGCTAATTAGATTCATACCTTCAGCCGATATGTCATCCAAGCGTCCAACAAACGGTGAAACATATGTTGCACCAGCCTTAGCCACTAATAAAGCTTGTGAGGGAGAAAAACAAAGAGTTAAATTAGTCTTGATTCCCGATGATGAAAGTTCTTTGGTTGCTTTTAAGCCTTCAACTGTTGAAGGAACTTTTATTACAATGTTACCGGCTATTTTAGAAAGCTCTCTTGCTTCTTCTATCATTCCTTTAGCTTCAATGCTGGTTACCTCGGCACTAACCGGGCCTTTTACCTCTTGGCATATCTTTTTTAACTGGTTAACCGGCTCAGACTTTTCTCTTGATAAGAGAGTAGGGTTAGTTGTTACTCCGTCTAAAACTCCATAAGAATTAGCTTTTTTAATTTCTTCTAAATTAGCTGTATCGATGAATAATTTCATAAACCCTCCTAAAATTGTTCAAATATCATTGATTTTCTCTTGCCAACAAAGCTGCTCCAATTAAACCAGCTTCTTTAACTTGTGCTTTTACTAATTTTAATCCTTTCATCTGGGGCCACATCGTATGCTTTTTAATTGTTTTCTCTAACATCGGTTTAAAAACTTTAAACGCTCCGGAAACTCCCCCTCCGAATATTATTACCTGGGGATTAAAAACATTTATCATCCCGGATAAAAACTTTCCTAAGGCATGAGAGAATTCTTCCCAAACCTTTAATGCTTGTTTTTCTCCATCCAAAGCTTTTTCATATATTTCCTTTATTCCCTTAACTTTGGTTTTGTTTCCTTTTAGCTTTTTATATCTTTTAAGTAAGTATGCATTGCCAACATAGGTTTCAATACACCCTTTACTTCCACAACCGCAAAGCTGGCCTTCTAAACTTATTGGAACATGGCCAAGTTCCAAAGCACTGGTACGTCCTCTAACTAAAGTTCCGTTGTAAATTATTGCGCCGCCTAAGCCGGTACCCAAAGTTAAAAATATTGCCCTTGCCTTACCTCTGCCAGCGCCGTAATAACTTTCGGCTAAAGCAAAAGCATTAGCATCATTATTGATTGATATCGGAAGTTTAATGCGCTTTTCTAAATTCTTTTTAAGAGGATAATTTTTCCATCCCTTTATGTTAGGCAGATAATAAATGAAGCCTTCTTTAATATCAACTATTCCCGGAACCCCGATACCAATGCCCTTAATTTTGGATAACCCAACATCTTTGACTAAGGACTCTATTTTTTTAATAAAAAGGTCCTTTTTGCTTAAATCAGCTGAGGTGTAGACGATCTTTTTAACAATACTTCCCTCAGCGTTCACTAAGCCTGCTTTTATATATGTCCCCCCCCAGTCAATACCCAGAAAATATTTCATCTTTTAATTATAACGACTTACTTTATATCTTTTATAAAATCTTAGACTTTAAAAATCGAACTTAAAAACCTTACCTATATATAAAGGCTCTTTATATCTTTATTTTAACGGATAATCAGCTCTTTTCAATTAAAAAATGTAGCTTTTTTGGGGATTTTTAGGTATTTTTGAATTTTGAAATATTCTATCGGGAGGGTGGGACTTGTAACAAATCTTGGGCGAAGCCCAAGGGCACCGAAGGTGCTTATTTGTTCAAAGTAATGTATTAGGTTATGGCTTAAAGATAACCTTTTAGATGTCCACTCACCTTAAGAATAATCAAAGAACTATCGGGAGGGTGGGACTTGTAACAAATCTTGGGCGAAGCCCAAGGGCACCGAAGGTGCTTATTTGTTCAAAGTAATGTATTAGGTTATGGCTTAAAGATAACCTTTTAGATGTCCACTCACCTTAAGAATAATCAAAGAACTATCGGGAGGGTGGGACTTGAACCCACGGCCTCAACGTCCCGAACGTTGCGCGCTAGCCAAACTGCGCTACCCCCCGGATTTTAAGAAGACGATTTACTCTTTTTAAGTAAATAATCAAACTCAATATTTAACCTATCCCCAATTTTTTTATATTTTAAATTAGTATGCTCAAAAGTAAACGGAATTATATCTAAACTAAATTCTTTTGGCAAAACTTTTTTTACAGTTAAAGAAATCCCCTCAACTGCTATAGAACCATTTTCCAAAACATACTTTCTAAATCTTGAAGGCAGCTCAATGTATAGCTGCCAACTATTGGGCTTTTTAACTATTCGTTTTAATTTTAATTCACAATCAACATGCCCCAGAACAAAATGTCCTCCTAATTTATCACCAACACTTAAAGCCGATTCTAAATTTAAGCAGTCTCCTTTCTTTAGGCGTTTAAGATTTGTGTTAGCAAGAGTTGAACTTATTGCATCAAAGATGAGTAAATTATTTTTTTTCTCAGTTACAGTAAGGCAAGTTCCGTTTATTGCAATGCTGTCAGAAACTTGAGTTTGCTTGTAAACTTCTTCGGATTTAACCGATAACTTTATTGAAGAAGAACCCCGAACTACCCTTTCAACCTTAGCTATTTCTTTTATTATTCCGGTAAACATAATATTTTTTAAATTGTAAGGGCAATTATATCACTGGATTGATTAAAAATCTATAGTGTAATTTGCGAGGCATTAAAAGGCGATTTATATTTTTATTAGACTTAAAAACCCTTGATTTTGTTGAATTATTTAGGTGGGATGTGTGCCGATATAAATAAACCCCACACTTTTAGGGTGTGGGGTTTATATTTCAAAGTATATCTAGATTTCTATTTTTTCTTTTTCTTTGTAGCTTTTTTCTTTGTA
>CAZGLF010000051.1:0-10442 GCA_964526615.1 uncultured Planctomycetia bacterium | reverse complement strand
TATTTTGTGCAGTCGGCGGAGTCGAGCCTCAATCCGAGACCGTATGGCGTCAATCTAATAAATACGATGTTCCAAAAATCGCCTTCGTAAATAAGATGGATAGAGTCGGTGCCAACTTTTTTAGTGTTGTTGAAAACATTGAAAAAGACTTAGGCGCTAATGTTATCCCGCTTCAAATTCCAATCGGAGCCGAAGACAATTTTCGAGGCATTATCGATTTAGTAGAGATGAAAGCCTATATCTATGATGATGAATCATTCGGTAAAAATTTCCATATCGAAGATATACCGGAAGAATTTCAAGAGGTTTCAAAAAAATACCATCATATAATGGTAGAGAAAGCAGTTGAGTTGGAAGATTCTTTGATGGAGAAATACTTAGAATCAGAAGATGCAATAGATAAGGAAGAGTTAATGGCTGCAATCAGAAAAGGAACTGTTGCTAACAAAATAGTTCCGGTGCTTTGCGGCTCGGCATTTAAAAATAAAGGGGTTCAAAAGCTATTAGACGCAGTAACTTATTATCTTCCTTCACCTTCGGATTTACCGCCGATTGAGGGCTTAGACCCCGATGATACCGAGAAGATAATAACCAGAAAAGCCGATGATAATGAGCCTTTTTCAGCCCTGGCTTTTAAGGTTCAAGCAGACCCGCATATGGGTAAGTTAGTTTATTTTAGGGCATATTCAGGTAAATTAGAAGCCGGTTCCTATATTTATAATGTTACTAAAGAGAAAAAAGAAAGAGTCGGGAGAATCTTGCAGATGCATGCCAATCAGAGAGAAAGCCGTTCCGATATCTATGCCGGTGATATTGCAGCTTTAATTGGCCTTGATCATACCGTAACCGGGGATACTTTGTCAGATCCTGATAAGCCGGTATTGCTTGAGGCAATAGAATTTCCTTCACCGGTTATGTCAATCAGTATAAAACCTCAAAGCCGTTCCGATCAGGATAAAATATCAAAAGCTTTGATAAAATTAGCCGAAGAAGACCCTACCTTTACTGTGCATACCGATAAAGAAACCGATGAGACCATTGTTTCCGGTATGGGTGAACTCCATTTAGATGTTATTGTCGATAGGATGAAACATGAATTCGGGGTTGAAGCAGTAGTTGGACAGCCAAAGGTATCTTATAAGGAGGCAATGCTGTCTTCGGTCACCGAAGATTATAAATATTCTAAACAGACTGGCGGAAAAGGACAATATGGACATGTAGTTTTAGAGATTTCTCCGGCAAAACCCGGAGAAGGGTTTGAATTCAAAAATAGTATTGTAGGAGGAAAAATTCCTAAAGAGTATATTCCGGCAGTGGAAAAGGGTATAATCGAGGCAATGCAAAAGGGTATTTATGCCGGTTATCCGGTGGTTGATGTTAAAGTTAACTTAATCGATGGTTCTTATCATGATGTTGACTCTTCAGAAATGAGTTTTAAGATTGCAGCAAGTGCCGGGTTTAAGAAGGGATTCTTAAAAGGAGCACCGGTGTTGCTTGAGCCTTATATGTCTTTAGAAGTTACCACTCCTGAGGAGTATGTCGGAAATGTTGTAGGTAATATTTGTTCCCGCCGCGGAAAAGTTTTAGGTATTGACGCTAAAGCTAACCAGCAGATAATCGCGGCTGAGGCACCGTTATCTGAAATGTTCGGTTATGCTACCTCGCTGCGTTCTTTAACCAGCGGGCGGGCAAGCTATACTATGCATTTTGACAAATATGTTGAGGTGCCTTCTAATATATCTGAAAAGATAGTAGAGGAAGCTAACAAGAAAGAAAAGTAAGATTAGCTTGAAAGTTTTTGGAGATATTTTACTATATCTTTAGTTGTTTTTTCCGGTGTTGAAGCTCCGGAAGTAATCCCCACGCTATTTATCCCTTGAAACCACTTTGGCTTGAGATCGTTTTTTGATTGGATCCAAAAAGTATTTTTATTTAAAGACCTAGATATTTGATAAAGCCTTTTTGTATTAGCACTGGATTTAGAACCGACTATCAACATGATGTCGTTTTCAAGCGGCATCTTTTTGATTTCTTGTTGTTTTGTTGTGGTTGGTTTGCAAATTGTATTAAAAAATCGTACTTCTTTTATAGATTTTTTTAACTTCGCGATTATTTTTTTAACTCTTTCGATATCCTGGGTTGATTGAACTACTATCGCTGCTTTTTCTATTGGTTTTAAAATGTCAGGGCTAATAGATTCTATCGAATCGATTATCAAGGCCTTGGTTTTTAATTGCCCGGCTATCCCCCGAACTTCATCATGTTGTTTGTCGCCGATGATGATTAGCCTATACCCTTTTTTTTCTGAATCTTTGGCTATTTTATGGATTTCTTTTACCATTGGACAAGTTGCATCGACGATATCATAACCGTATCTTTTTGCTTTATCGATTATTTTTTTGGGAGCGCCGTGGGCCCGAATTAAAAGAGTATTGTTATTGTTTTTGGCAAGTTCTTTTAACTTTTCTATTCCGATATTTTTTATCTCACCTACAACATCTTCGTTGTGCACGATATCCCCAAGCATATAGACTTTTTTGCCATCTTTAACTGAATCTTTGGCAATTGAGAGAGCCCTTTCAACCCCAAAACAAAATCCGGCTGATTTAGCTAAGTTAATCTTCATATTTTACCCTCATTATTATTTTATTCTACACCTAACTCTATTAGCTGCAAGATAAAATCTTTGCTTTGGTTTAAGTTATATAATACAATATACCCGGTACTAAAGCAAAATTACCCAATTAACTATTAACAAAAGCAGTAAGATGTTTAAAAAACTACTAATCACACTATTTATATCGGTAAACTTATCGCCGGGGGCCTTTGGTTTTGACTGGAAACCTCTGCATGAGAAAGCTGACAGCCTAAGCATTAAAGAAGTTCAAGAGATAGTTGAAAATAATCCGGAACCAGTGGAAAATTTGTATCTTTTGGGTTTAGTTTATTTAAATGCCCATAAAGACCAAAAAGCAAAGGAAACTTTTTTAAAAATTCTTGATATCAAAGAAGATATGGTTGCCGGGCGATGGGGATTGGCTGAATCCTTAAGGCGCTTTCACCAGAGCGATAAAGCTCAGAAGATTTTAGAGGAGATAATAGAACAAGACCCTCAATTCTGGCCGGCTTATATAAGTTTAGGTTATATTAAATACTTAAGTATGGATTTTGACGCTGCCGTAGAGTTAGTTTATGAGGCCGTAAAACAGGGCTCTGCTGAAGTTGATGCCAGTAATTTGGTTAGAGCTAATACTTTAGTCGCCGGTTCAAAGGGGATGATCGCCCATTATGGAGGCCCGATTTCAAAGATAATTAACGGCAGAAGCGTTATGCCTTACCTGCAAAAAGCCAAAAAAATTGATCCCGATGCAGGCCCGGTTTTATTTGGTTTTGGGTGTTACTATCTTTTAGCCCCTGCTTTATTTGGAAAAGACCTCGATAAAGCTCAAAAGTACTTAAAAAAAGCTATTGAAACCGACCCTTTATTCGTTAATGCTTATGTGCGTTTGGCCCAGGTTTATAAGGCTAAAGGGGATAAAGAGCAATATCAAAAATACCTCGATAAAGCTTCTTCAATCGATCCTGATAACGAATTTTTAGTAGACATTAAGAGCGGGCAATGTAATTTTATTTGCGTTGAGTCTTTTGATTAAATTAAGGCAGCAGGGATTTTTTAGGATAGGAGCGAAGAAATACCTGATAATTTTTTCTCATTTTTGAGGATTGAATCAAATCAGTTGCGTTTTTAATTAGTTTGTTTATTTCATTTCTGGAGAAATCCAAAGAACCGGATTCAATAATTATCTTTTGGATTGCTGCTAAGTCACTTTTAGTAACTTTTCCTTTGGATAATATAGCCTTAATTGTTTTTTTATCTTTAGCTTTAGAATTGTTGTAAGCATGCCAAATTAAAATTGTCTTTTTTGCTTCTTGGAGGTCTGAAAGGGTAGATTTACCGATTTTTTTCTCATCCCCAAAAATTCCTATGATGTCGTCTTTGATTTGAAAAGCTCTTCCTACCTGCATTCCGTATTGAGATAATTTAGTAATTTCACTCTGGCTGGCTCCGGCTAATATTGCCCCGGTTGAGAGCGGGCAGGCAAAGGTATAGAAGGCGGTTTTATAATCATATATCTTATAGATATCGGATTTTTTTATCTCATCTATCGATTTTATTCCGCCAAGCAGCTCAATAAATTCCCCGCTTCCGGTGCAAATAGCGGCTTTTATGAAATTTTTAAGGGCAACTTCTTTGCGTTTAGGTTCTTCTTTAATTGACAGGAAAGCATCGATTGCAATCGCATACAATACATCCCCGATAACTATCGCTAGGTCTTGGCCGTTAAATTTTATATTTTTATGTTTTTTTAAGATGCCTTCTAACATTTTATGCATCGAAGGCTTACCGCGGCGGGTATCGGATTTATCGATTATATCATCATGGATTAACATAAAATCATGTAAAAGTTCAATTGCTAAGGCAGATTCATATAAGTTTTTGGCTTTTCTACTGCAAAGGGAAGAATATCCAATAACAAAAAGGATTGGGCGGATACGTTTTCCATCGCGCAAGACAAAATCTTTTATTGATTTCGATATTAGAGGAGAGAGTTTTCCCAAAGAATAATCTTTGTTAACTCTTTCGAGAAAAACCTCCAGTTGAGAGTCAATTTTGTTTTTTATTCTATTAAGCATATTTTTATGATAACATAGAATGAAAGTTGGGCAAATAAAATAATAAAACATATGGTAAAAAAACTTACTCTTAAAACTTATATCCGAGCTTTAAGGCTCCCCTTTATAAGTGCCAGCCTATTGCCTTTTATATTCGGTTCTTTTATCGAAAAGAATGGTTTTTTGGCTATTCCTTTTATCTTAGGTATGGCAGCAGTTGTTTTTATGCACCTTGGGGCAAATCTTTTGAATGATTATGCTGATTCAAAATCCGGAGCCGACTGGCACCATAAAGATTTTTATGGTTTTTTTGGCGGGTCAAAATTAATTCAGCAAGGGGTCTTAAGTGAGAAGTTTTACCTGAGGCTTTCAATAGTATTTTTTGTCATATCTTTTTTAGCAGTTGTTGCCTTAGCGTTTTTGCTAAAAAGTACTGTGATTTTTATTTATTACTTTTTGATATTGTTTTTAGGCTTTTCTTATTCACATAAACCGTTGTCTTTTTCTTATCGTTACTTAGGCGAATTTATGATATTTATTCTTTTTGGCCCGGCAATTGTCCAAGGCGCTTATTTTATCCAAACTAAAGTTTTTCCTACTACCGAAGGGTTTTTATTATCTTTGCCATTTGGGTTGTTAACGGCAGCAATATTGATTTCCAATGAAGTTCCTGATTATGCCCAAGATAAGCGTTCCAATAAACGAAATTTGGTAACTTTAATCGGCCCGAAAAACTCTTTTATCATTTATATTTTTATAGTGCTTTTAGCTTTTGCCTCAATTGCTTTAAACATAATACAAGGATATTTAAGCATTTTTTGTGTTTTTTCTTTTCTTTTTCTAATTCCAGCGGTGAAGGCGGCTTCTATTTTAAAAAATCATTATGAAAATAAAACTGAGCTGCTGGAATCTTCTAAGTTAACTATTGCAATTCAAGGGTTGGTAAGTTTAATTTTAACTTTAGATATAATTTTTTAATAAAGGGAAGGAGATTTAAGAGGAGGTGTTTATGGTAAAGGTTAGTTCTTCTGACTTAGCACTTTTTATCTTAAGATTAGGTTTAGGTATTATCTTTATTTTTCACGGAGCCCAGAAAGTATTTGGGTTATTCGGCGGCCCCGGGGTCGAAGGATTTTCTAAAATGCTGACAGATTTAAGCATTAACCCGCCTATGTTTTGGGCTTGGGTAGTTGCTTTGGCTGAATTGATAAGCGGGGCACTTCTAATTTTAGGGGTAATACCAAGAATCTCTGCCGGGATAATCGCAGTTATAATGTTGGTTGCAATAATAAAGGTGCACGGCCCCAAAGGTTTTTCGGTTATGGCCGGTGGTTTTGAATATCAATTTTTAATTCTGATTGCCTCAATCGCCTTGATGGCTGCTGGTGCCGGTAAAATTTCTCTTTTTAATAAGGCATAGATTAAAAAACATTTTAATTTTTTTAAAATAGTTGTAAGATAATTATTTAAGAGGCTGTATTTGTTATGAAGCATTCACTAAGTGTGGGATTTAATTTTGGTGTAACTTCAGGGGTAATTACTACCTTAGGTTTGATGATCGGGCTTCATTCGGGGACTCATTCTAAATTGGTAGTGATTGGCGGAATATTAACTATTGCAGTTGCCGATGCCGCCTCTGATGCCTTGGGTATACATATTTCTGAAGAATCAGAAAACCAACATACCCATAAACAAATTTGGATAGCAACACTTGCGACTTTTTTCTCAAAACTTATTTTTACTTTGACTTTTTTAATGCCGGTTCTATTATTTAAGCTTTCCTTGGCAATACCGGTAAGTATTGGCTGGGGAGTTTTGTTGATAATTATTTTAAGCTACCGGTTAGCCAGAAAACAGCAAATATCTCCTTTGGGGGTTATTGGAGAACATTTGACAATTATGGTTTTAGTTATCATAATAACTCATAATATTGGGCGCTGGGTATTGGCAATTTGTGGTTAATTAAAATTATAAATAAATTTAGCTATGGATGAAGAAGGCAAAAAGACAAGGATTAATTTTTTAGGTTTTTTAAAAAGGACTTTTTGGGCCGGGATAGCTACACTTTTTCCGCTCTTTATCACGGTTTATTTAGTGATAGTGCTTTTTAAATTTGCCGATAATTTTATCGGAGATAATATCCAAGTCTTTCTTATGCAGCAGTACAATATAAAGATACCGGGATTGGGGGTAATACTTCTTGTTTTAATTATATTAGCTGCCGGCCTGCTTTCGCGTTTTTTCCTAGGACGCTGGATCACCACACTTATTGACCGGCTTTTTAAAAAAATACCTTTAATTGCTAATATTTATCCTTCAGCAAAACAGCTTTCGGATTTTTTATTCGAAGAAAAAAAAGGCAAAGATAAATTCCGCAAGGCAGTCCTAGTTGAATTTCCGGCAAAAGATCTTTGGTCAGTGGGTTTTATTACCAATGAAGAATTAGCAAGTTTTCAGAATGCACTCTCTGAGGAGACAGTTTGCGTTTTTATACCGCTTGCCCCGGCTCCTTTTTCGGGGTTTGTTTGCTGGGTAGCTAAAAATAAAGTTAAAGAGCTAAACATGAGTGTTGACCGCGCCGTAAAGTTTATTCTCTCAGGCGGGGTAGTCGCAAAATAAACTATTAAAATTTAAATATTTGTTTCAATGGGGCTTCTCGATGAAATTAGGAAGTTTATTAATTAATTATTTGATTCGCAGAGGAGCAAAAGCACACGGCTTTTTAGACCCGGTAAACTTATTGGCCCAATTAAGTAAATTCAGCCAGCCTTCTGAGATAATTGTGCCAAAAGAGCTTCTGCGTTCCGGAGCTCTTTTGCATGCCAGGGGGATGATAAATAGCCAGGCAATTCAGCATAACCTTGATTGGATTTGGCCTTATTGGGTTGAGTGCCAATTTGACCCTAATAACGAAGCTTTTGTACCGCGGGCTTTTTCTCTAACCCATATAAACCTTACCCATCGTAACTGGACGGCAGTCGGGTTAGCTAATTATTCCTCTACCCCTATCGTTGACCCCAGAGGCTTGGTTATGCCCTTTTGGGATAGTTGGTCAATCGATTTTTGGCTCATTGATAAGGATCACAAGGAGGAATCGATTTTACCTTCTAAAGCTAAAGAGGTAACTCAGAGTTTAAAACTTGACGATATTCTTTCAGTAACAACTGAGACCAAAAAAAATAATAAGTCTTTAAATACAAAAGTTTTTGTCGAGAAAGAAAAAGAGGGTTTATTTTGCAAAATAAAAATAAAAGCTAAGTCAGATAAAAATATGTTTTTGGCCATAGCTTTGCGGCCGCATAATCCTGAAGGGATAAGTTTTATAAATACAATTGAAGAGTTGAAAGAAGCCCAAGGCTGGCTGGTAAATAATAAGCAAGAAGTTTTCTTAGAGGAGAAACCCCAGAAGTACCAGTTATCGCATTACCGCAAAGGCGATGTTTACCATAATCTTTTCAAGGATAAAGAAATTTCGAAGATAAAATGCAAGGTTGGCATGGCGAGTGCGGCGGCTTTATTTAAAGTTGAACCTAATGAAGTTAGAGAAATCAGCCTAAAGGTAAAGCTTAACCCTAAAGATCAGCACCATAGCGGCCAAGATCAACTAAGCTGGCCTCAGGCAGTTGCCGGGGCCTCAAAACTTGATATTGGCAATAAAGATTTTCAGAATCTATACCAAAGCAGTTTAGCGACAGTGGTCCTTCATACCGCAGGAGAGGCAGTTGCCGGGCCTTATACCTATAAACGGTTTTGGTTTCGGGATGCGGTTTTAATTGCGAACGCCCTTTTAAGTATCGGCTTAAAAGAGCGGGCAAATAAAATAATAAAAACATTTCCTCAAAAACAGAAAGTTTCTGGTTATTTTGCTTCTCAGGAAGGCGAGTGGGATTCAAATGGCCAGGTTCTATGGCTCCTAAAGCAATACCAGGACTTAACCAATAGTAAATTAAATCAGAAATGGAAAGAAGTTATCAAAAAGGGAGCAAATTGGATAGTTAAAAAACGCCTTCCTGATAAAGATAATGGTATTCATTCCGGTTTGATGCCTTCAGGCTTTAGCGCCGAACATCTTGGGCCAAGCGACTATTATTATTGGGATGATTTCTGGAGCCTGGGAGGACTTTTAGCAGCAGCCGATTTAATGGAAGGCTTTGAGGAATCAGATTTGGCTAATAGATTCAAAGAGCAAGCAAAATCTTTAAGTGAAAGTATCGATAAGAGTTTAGAAAAAGTTAAACAGCGCCTGAATTTGGCAGCGATACCGGCAGCGCCTACTCGAAGAATGGATAGCGGAGCAATCGGTTCGATGCCGGCCGGTTATCCTTTGGGGCTTTTTGAGCCGAGCGACAAGAGGCTTTTGGCTACAGTTGAATATTTGCTGCAGAATTGTTTAGTTCTAAACGGGTTTTTCCATGATATGTCTCATTCGGGGATTAATCCTTATTTAACGCTTCATATTGCTCAGGTATTATTAAGAGCCGATGATCAAAGATTTTATGGTTTGGTTAAAGCAATAGCCGGCCTTGCTTCACCAACCGGCCAATGGCCCGAAGCTATCCACCCTCATACTAGGGGAGGGTGCATGGGTGATGGCCAGCATGTTTGGGCAGCTGCAGAGTGGATTTTGATGTTAAGGAATTCGTTTCTTTATAAAGAGGCCAATACCAATACTTTAGTTTTATGTTCAGGGATTATGCCGGATTGGTTTCAGGGCCAGGAAGAGGTATCTTTTAAAAGAGCTCCCAGTGCTTTTGGAATTATTGATATAATAGCAAGTAAGAAAAAGAATAAGATAATTGTTTCCTGGCAGGCCCAATGGTATAGAGAGCAGCCAAAAATTAAAGTAAGGATGCCGGGTTTTAAAGAAGTTAACATTGAGGAAGGTTCTCAAATAAACGAGGTAACTTTAGAAAAAATTTAAATATTATGAATATCGTAATGATGACAAATACCTATACTCCGATTGTCGGAGGTTTGGAGGCTTCGGTTAAGTCGTTTTCTAACGAATATAAAAAAAGAGGCCACCGGGTTTTAATTGTTACCCCTGAACATAAAGATGCTCCCGAGACAGAAGAAGATGTTATCCGTATTCCGGCAATTCAGAATTTTAACGGAACTGATTTTTCGGTTGAACTGCCGATACATCCCAGCTTAAATACAGTTTTAGATAAATTTCAACCGGATATTATTCATAGCCATCATCCTTTTTTGGTTGGAGATACTGCCTTAAGGGCCTCGATTAGATATAAAATACCTTTAGTATTTACTCATCATACCCGTTATGAGGATTATACTCATTATGTTCCGGTGAAAGCGAAGTCTTTAAGGGAATTTGTAATTACTCTTGGAACCGAATATGGGAATTTATGTGATTGTGTCTTTGTTCCCAGCAAAAGCATCGAGGAGTTAATTATAAAGAGAGGAGTTAAGCGGCCGGTTGAAGTAGTTCCTACCGGCATTTATATTGATAAATATTTCCAAGCTAACCGTAAAGGTTTTAGAGGAGAGTTTGGGATTAAAGAAGATAATTTTGTTGTCGGATATACCGGAAGGTTAGCCCCGGAGAAAAACATTCAGTTTTTAAGTGAAACAATATTAAAATTCATGAAAAAGAATAAGAACTCCTTATTTTTAATAGTTGGTTATGGGCCTTCTTTGGATTCGGTTAAAAGGAGGTTTGACCAAGAAAATCTTGCTGATAGATTGATTTGCACCGGTGTTTTAAAAGGCGATAAACTCTTTGATTCTTATTCAGCTATGGATGTTTT
>CAZGLF010000050.1:0-10808 GCA_964526615.1 uncultured Planctomycetia bacterium | reverse complement strand
AAAACCATATTCATCGGTATCTCATCTAGCCTGATATGACCTGGCCCCTCGACCATAACTTGCACACCTTTTTTTCGACAACGCTTAACTAAATCTCCTAAAACACGCAATTCTGAAATTTGCAATTCATCTGTTGAGTCAGCAATTGCACCAGGCCTAAGCGCATCACCTAAACTTAAAGTAACATTGTGTTTCTTAGCTAAATCTAATATCTTATCAAAATTTTCGAACAAAAAATTCTCTTTATTATTAGTAAGCATCCACCGAGTAAGGATCGCTCCCCCTCTACTAACAATCCCACCGATTCGCTTTTTGCGTTTAATTATATTTAAAGAATTTTTTAAAATTCCGGCATGTATAGTAAAAAAATCTACCCCTTTCCGGGCTTGAGTTTGAAAAACTTCCATAACATCCTGAAAGGTCATTTTCTCAAAAGACCTGCCTTCACTTTTAAGTTTTAAGGCTGCTTCATATATCGGAACCGTTCCTACCGGAACCGCTGACTCCTTCAATATTTTTTTCCGTAATTTAGTAGAATTTCCGCTCACACTTAAATCCATAACTGTATCGGCTCCGCTTTCAATAGCGCAATACATTTTTTTAAGCTCGGAATTGATATTATTTTCGCTCTCAGAAAGCCCCAGGTTAGTATTAATCTTTACTTTCATACCTTCGCCAATAGCACAAGGTTGAGAGACCTTCCTATTTTTATTCAAGGGTATAACAACTCTTGCTTTAGATAGTTGTTTTTCAAGAAAACTAAGGCTAACTGATTCTTTTGCGGCAAGTTTTTTTAAGAAGCTTTTTTTAAACATTTTTTGTATTCCTTAACTTTTGATTTTATATTTTTTGTCAACAAAATATCCCTAGTAACTGCTACATTATTTATCTTTAGCTTGATAAGAGAATTTATATTATACAGATTTATACCTCCAATAGCAAATATTTGTTTATCGGTTTTTTTAAGCATTTTCTTTAAGTCGCCTCTTTTTAGCACCGCTAAATTTGGTTTTGTTTTTGTCTTAAAAACCGGCCCAAAACCATAATAATCCACCGGTTCAGCTTCTGATGCCGCCAACTCATCTAATGAATGAATTGTTTTACCAACAATAGCTTTTTTACCTAAAATCTTTCTCGCTTCAAAAGGACTAACATCATTAACCCCCAAATGCACTCCGTTGGCACCAGATAAATAAGCAATATCAATTCTATTGTTGACAATAAAAATTTTATTTTTTAAGTTTATGATTTTACGTAATTTAGCAGCTAGATCAAGCAGCTCTCTATCAGGTAAAGTGTAAGCCCTTAATTGAATAATGTCGATATCAGAATTTATTATTTTTTTTGCAATCGATATTATATCTAGGTCAGCTTCTTCTATTACCTTTTGATCGAGGATTAAATAAAGTAGGCCGTTTTTTGAGAATAGTTTTTTCCAAACTATAGAATTCATATCTTATTTTCTTTATTGCCACAACCGAAACCGGTGCGGTTAATTTAAAAAACTCTTCTAACACCCTCAAAGATTCTTTAACTCTTTGGAGGTTAGCGCTTAAAAGGGCTTTGATGTCGGTCCTCTTTAACTCTAATTTATCGATATTTTTTCCAAGATCACTCTTTGAATCTCTAGATAATATTGCTTGTGATATTTCAGGTATTGCGGCAACCAAATCAAGGCTATGACGTATCTTTCTTGTCTTTTTTCGCAAAGAATCATCTTCCAGAATAAATCGGAAAATATCCTCTACTACCCTTAAACCCTCTTTGCAGCGGTTAAAATTGGCGTCAATTACTCGTAGGATTTTTTTATCGGCCACTTTTTCTTATCTTTTCAATTATCTTGGTAGTTGAAATACCCGGGGCGAGCTTTACTCGATATACTTTGGCCGTGATATCGGAACCAACAATATTTTTTTTGGTCCAGTCGCCACCTTTAACTAGTATATCGGGTTTGATTTTTTTTATTAACGCATATGGGGTATCTTGATTGAACAAAACCACATAATCTACCCAAACGATATTGCTAACTAATATTGTGCGGGATTTTTGATCTAAAATCGGCCTCGAAGCTCCTTTTATTTTTTTTATTGAAAAATCCGAATTTACACCGACTACCAAAATATCGCCTTTATTTTTAGCCTGTTTTAAAACTTTAATATGACCGGGATGCAAAATGTCAAAACATCCATTGGTAAAAACTATGGTTTTACCTGATTTTTTAAGTTTTGAAATTTCCTTGACTAAGGCTTTAGCGGTTAATACTTTACCCATAAAAGCTCTTTTTACTTATTATCTACAAAGTGATCTTCCACTATCTCACAAATAATATGGCCGGCCAATATATGCATCTCTTGAATCCGGGGTGTATCTGAACAGGATATAAGCAATTTAGTATTTACTAAATCGGCTATTTGACCGCCATCTTTTCCGAGAAAAGCCACAACCTTAAGGCCCAATTCTTTGGCTTTCTTAATCGCTTTTATGATATTTTTCGAATCGCCTGAAGTTGAAATGCCTACCAAAACATCATTGCTTGAGGCTAAAGCTTGAACTTGGCGGGAAAATATCTCATCAAAACCAAAATCATTGCCTACAGCAGTAAGAATAGATGTATTTACCGATAAAGCCACTGAGGGCAAAGGATCGCGGTTTTTTTTGAATCTGCCGACTAATTCAGCTGCTAAATGTTGTGCGTCGGCAGCACTACCTCCATTGCCGCAAAAAAGAACTTTACCTCCTTTTTGGAAGGCTGATATCATAAGAGATGCGATATCTTTAATTGCTTGAGAATTACCTTCAAGGATCTTCAAAGCCGCCTTATTTGCATTAATAGCTTCGCTGATTATATTATTCATACTTTTTTTAGCCAAAGAAAATTTTGGCTATATCGTAGAACTTTTTATCTACTGTTTTTAGTTCTGTTGTGGCTTCCTCCAATGGTACATCTACTATCTCGTTACCCCTTAAACTAGCCATTTTTCCAAATTTGCCATCTCTTATTAACTCATAGGCTTTTACGCCAAATCTAGTTCCCAACACTCTATCAAAAGCCGAAGGAGAACCCCCTCTTTGAATATGACCCAAGACAGTGACTCTGGTTTCAAAACCAGTTTTATCTTCAATTATTTTACCTAATTCATGGCCGATACCGCCTAAACGCACATGGCCAAACTCATCTAATCTTGTCTCTTGTGAGATGAGATCTTTATCTTTGAAAGCCGCACCCTCTGAAACCACCACAATACTAAAATTCTTACCGCGCTGATGTCTTTTCTTCAAAGATAAACATACCTCATCCATGTCAACCGGAATCTCAGGAACTAAAATAAAATCTGCTCCTCCGGCTATACCAGCATGAGTTGCTATCCAGCCAGCATGCCGGCCCATAACTTCTACCACCATTATTCTATTATGCGATTCTGCCGTAGTATGAAGCCTATCTATGCACTCCATAACTATGTTTACCGCAGTATCAAAACCAAAAGTAAAATCTGTTGCACTTAAATCATTATCTATTGTCTTAGGCACGCCAACTATATTTATTCCTTCTTTAGATAACTTAGTGGCTACCCCAAGAGTATCTTCGCCGCCAATGGCTACCAAAGCATCAATACCTATTTTTTTAAGATTTTCTTTAACAGCTTCGGCTCCGCCTTCAGTTTTGTAAGGATTGGTGCGTGATGTGCCTAGCATAGTGCCGCCTTTAGGTAATATACCGGAAACCGAACGCAAATCTAACGGCATAGTTATGTTGTCTGTCAATCCTTTCCATCCATAACGTAAACCAACAATTTCATGACCGTCATTAATCGCCGTTCTTACTACTGCGCGAATAACTGAATTTAATCCTGGACAATCACCACCGCCTGTTAAAACGCCTATCTTCATCTTTTACCTCCTCATAATGTTCTATAGTTAATTAGTATCTACTCATAATTTCTAAAAGGGATTTCCGGTTCTTTTTCCTCAACTAGATCTTTTTTGTCCCCTAAGGCTACTTTTCTTATTTCAAGATTAACGTTAACCGGCTTATCCTCGCCTAAAAGAGTATGGATTTTCTCGCGAACGCTTTCTTGAATTTCTTTGGTGAAATCAACTAAGTTTACCTCGTTCATCAACACTCCTTTAGTAACTACCTGAATTGCTTTTTTTCTTAAAAAAACTTTTGGCTTTACATGAGAAACTTCACTCCTTTCTTCAAGCATCTTTTTCAACATATCCTCTATTGCAAATAAAGTAATGGTCACCTTACCCTGAGGCGATTCAAAAGTGATAGATTTATTTCTTCTTGTGCTGCGTAAACTGGCCTGGATATAGCGAAGACAAAGAAGTATTAACATTAACCCTATCAGAAATAATGCTATCTTTATATTTGTTTTTGCAAGTATTTCTTGATCTAGATAAAGAAAGAAACTTCCTAAATCAATTATTCCGGCTGATAAACCTACAAGAAGAATCCCCACAAAAAATGATAAGATTAGATAAATTAAAACCGTTAGAAATCCCATATCTCCCTCCTTTTATAAAATTTATTCTTCTTGTTTGTCGAAATACTTCTCTAAAAATCCGGTATGATAATTGCCGCGCTTAAAATCAGGATCATTTATAACAGTCCGGCAAAACCCGGCCGTAGTTTTAATCGGTTCGATCAAAAATTCAGCTAAAGCGCTGTCCATTTTTCTTAAAGCCTCGGCTCTATTGCTGCCTTTAACTATTATTTTTGCCAGTAGGGAATCGTAAAAAGGAGGTATGTGGTAACCGGAATAAATATGACTATCTACCCTCACATTTTTTCCTCCTGGCATATAGCAAAAATTTATTGCACCGGGACAAGGCATAAAACCTTTTTCAGGGTCTTCTGCATTTATCCTGCACTCTATTGATGAGCCCTTAATCTCTATATCTTCTTGTTTTATCTTGATTTTTTCTCCAGCTGCAATTAAAATCTGAAGTTTTACTAAGTCAATCCCGGTAACTTCTTCAGTTATAGTATGCTCAACCTGTATACGAGTATTCATCTCCATAAAATAAAAGTTACCGTCTTTATCTAGGAGAAATTCTATAGTACCGACACTATTGTAGTTTATAAATTTCATTGCCTTAGCACAAACCTCACCTAATTTCTTTCTCATCTTCGTATTAACAGCCGGGGAAGGCGCTTCTTCAATAACTTTTTGGTGCCTTCGTTGAATGCTGCAATCACGTTCCCCCAGATATATTACATTGCCGTAATTATCGGCTGCGACTTGAACTTCGACATGGCGCGGATTTTCGATAAATTTTTCGATATATACCTCGGAATCACCAAAATTAGCCTCAGCTTCAGATTGAGCAGTAAAAAGAGCACTGACTAAGCGGACATCACTATGACAAACCCGCATCCCTTTGCCGCCGCCACCAGCCTTAGCTTTTAAAATAAGCGGATAACCCATTTTTTTAGCTAAAGCTAGGGCTTCTTCTTTTGAAGCTACTCCGGCTTTACTTCCGGGGATAAGGGGCACCCCGGCCCTTCTCATAGTATCTTTAGCCTTAACCTTATCACCCATTAACCTTATACTTTCAGCAGTCGGTCCAATAAACTTAATTCCGCAAGATTCACAAACCTCAGCAAAATAAGGATTCTCTGCCAGAAAACCATAGCCGGGATGAATCGCATCGCTATCGGTAACTTCTGCTGCGCTAATAATTCTGGATATATTAAGATAGCTATCAGAAGAAAGAGGCTTACCAATACAAATAGCTTCATCAGCAAATTCTAAATGTAGAGAGTTTTTATCGGCATCGGAATATACCGCTACTGTCTTTATCCCCAGCTCCCGACAAGCCCTGATAACCCTTATTGCAATTTCACCGCGATTAGCAATTAAAACCTTTGAAATCATATTTTTATTAAGCTGCTTCGATTATGAATAAATCTTGACCAAATTCTACTGGTTCGCCATTTTCGATTGCAATTTTTGATACCTTACCGCCGATTTCGGCTTTGATCTCATTCATTAACTTCATTGCTTCAATAATACAAACTACATCTCCTGGTTTTACAATTTGCCCGACTTCGACATAAGGCTTAGCCCCGGGAGACGCTGCCCGATAAAAAGTTCCTACCATTGGTGACTTTATAGTGATAGCATTTTCTTTTACCGGAGCTTGAGCCTCAGGAGCTGGTTGAGCCGGAGCTTGAACTGGTGCAGGTATAATTGTTGATTGACCGGCACTATTTTTCTTTAATCTTATTCTTTTGCCTTCTTCTTCGATTTCTAATTCACAAAGATCATTGTCATCCATGAATTTAATAAATTTTTTTAGTTTATCAGTTTCCATAAACCCCCCTTTTATTTTTATTGGGTCTAAAATCTAAAAATTTTGATCGATATTTATACCCGGCCCAAATACTCTTTGGTGCGAGTATCAACCTTTATTATATCATCATTGTCGATAAAAAGCGGAACATTTATAGTTAATCCGGTTTCAAGTCTTGCCGGTTTAGTCCCGGCCTTAACCGTATCCCCCCTGAAACCAGGGTCGGTTTCCACTACTTTTAGCTCAATTGAAAGCGGTATATCTAGATCTAATAATTCGTTATTATAAAATAAACCAATTAATTCCAATTGGTCTTTAAACCAAACTATCTTATCAGCCACCCGTGATTTGTGTAAAATTAAATCTTCATAAGTTTCTAAATCGAGGAAATGATAATTATCTCCTTCTTTATAGAGGTATTGCAATTTTCTTTTTTCAATAAATGCTAATTCAATATTATCGGAATCCCGTAGGGTAGAATCAACAACCTGAGAAGTTTTTAGGTTTCTTAACTTTACCCTACAAAAAGCTGAACCACGGGCTATTTTTGCATGTTCGCAATGCAAAATTGTATATATTTCCTCATTATAAATGATAGTATTAGATGGCTTTAATTCACCAATCGACATCCCCACTTAAAATCTCTCCCTTATTTTTCTTCACTAATACCATATCTTCGATTCTGATGCCAAACCTGTTATTTAAATAAACCGCCGGCTCAATGGTGACAACCATGCCTTCTCGCAAAACATCTTGGCTCTTTTGATTGATAGTAGGATATTCGTGAACAGAAAGGCCGACCCCATGGCCTAAACCATGGCCAAAATATTTGCCGAAGCCTTTCTTGGCTATGTAATTTCTTGCTGCTGAATCAACTATACTAGCTTTTGCGCCGTCTTTAACTTGCTTTAAGCTCAATTCCTGGGCTCTTCTTACGATATCAAATATCTTCTTAAAAAGGAGAGATATTTTACCGCAGAAGAATACCCTTGTCAAGTCAGCACAATATCCGTAATATTTTGAGCCTAAATCAATTAGGAAAAATTTTTTATCCAATTTCGCTGCACCAGGCCGATGATGCGGGAAAACGGTATTTTTGCCAGAAGCAACTATTGGCGGGAAGGCAACTGCATTATCTCCTAATAATTTTAAAAACTTCTCTAACTCAATCGAAAGGTCTTTTTCGCTCATCTGGGCACAAGCTATTTCTTTCGCATACTCGAAAGCTTTCTGACTCATCTGGGCAGATTTTGTAATTAATGATACTTCTTTTTTACTCTTTACTGCTCTGATCTCCTCTAAGAAATCATCGACGGCACAAATTCTTATCCCGGAACCTTTAAGCTCGAAATTTAAAAAATTATACCCGCCAAAACTCAACCTGGGCTCAAACCCAAGATTTTTTACTCTCTGCCTTTTTAACTCTTGAGCTATTAATTTAAAAATACTGCCTTGGTTTGCTATTTTAACCTTGCAATCCTTTAATACTTTTAACTTCTGCTGATATAAAAAATTACTAAAATATAGAGGCTGGTTGTCCCTGGTTACCAACAAATACCCTTGGGTATCAAAGGAGCCGGTTAAATATCCGATATTTTCGCCTGAAGAAAATAAAAAAGAATCATAACCAAGCTTAGAAAGCTTAATCTTGCAGCTTTTAACTCTTTGTTTCACTTTAAGTATCGGATTTGTTATTTAAAAAATTAACCGCTGCCTCAAGGGCTAAGATGTAACTTAACTTTCCCAAACCAGCAATAGTTCCCACTACTACATCACTGATTAATGACTTTTTTCTAAAATCTTCCCTTTTATATATGTTTGAAATATGCACTTCAATTGCCGGCTTGTTGACCCCCAATAAGGCATCACGAATTGCAACTGAGGTATGGGTATAAGCGGCAGGGTTTATAACCAAAAAATCATAATCGGTTTTAGTTATTTTTTCAACTATTTCTCCTTCGGAATTATATTGAACGATTTCAATTGAATTGCCACTATCTGATTTTATCTTTTTCTCTAATTCCTGATTGATATCTTCAAGGGTAAAATTACCATACACATCGGGTTCTCTTTTACCTAAAAGGTGCAAATTTGGCCCGTGGATTATGAGTATTTTATTTTTCTTCATTTATTTTTTGCCTCCTCTGTTATGGTTTTATTTTTTAGCATCTACATACATCATCCGCAAACTATACAATGATTCATTAAGAAGATTTTCCTCATCTTTGGTAAGGTTGTTTTTGGTTTTTTCTTTAATTACATCTAAAGTATCGATTAAGAACCTTGCTTGGTCATAATTAGTATCGGTTTTTTTAGTTATTGGATTTTCCAGCTTTCCTAGTGCAATCATCGCCTGCATACTTAATGAAGATAAAAATATCGAAAATGTAGGCTGATGATAACCTCCTTCGGGGCTTGAATCCTTCTCTTTATTAACTTGTTCTTTCCAGTCTTGGTTTATTTTTTCTTTATTCTTATCGTTCAAGGCTACCTCCTAACAAATTGCTTAAAATTTTTAACTTATAACCATCCCGGTATATCCAACTACCGAACTATAATCCCCGCTTGTATCTCCACTGGTTTGATATAATATTACTTGTGATTTTCTTGCACCCATTTTTTTAAGGCACCCTAACGCTATGCTTACTGAGGGCTCTCCGCACATTGTAATATTCTCTTTTCTTATTTGGCTAACTAAATTCTCTTCATCTAAATTCACTATTGCATCAATCGCTAACCGGTCTTTTCTTCTTGCTGAGGCATCTGGTTCATAATGAGTTAAATCCGTTGATACAACAACTAAAATATCTTCCTTCTCATTCTTTATAGCTTCAAATATTTGACTAGCTGCTTTCTGATAATCTTTAATATTAGCGCGAGAACAAGCTATCGGTACAAATTTAAATTCCTTAAAAAAATACTTTAAAATCGGTAATTCAACTTCAATTGAATGTTCGCCTTGATGAGCTAAATAATCTTCGGCTATAACACCCTCTTTATCAAGAATTCTTTGAGCCAATTCCTCATCGATTTCAATGTTTCCATATGGAGTTTTCCAGCTACCTTTAGCCCAAAGCCCAAATTTTGCCCCCAAACCACTATGATTTGGGCCTAAAATTATAATTTTTGTTTTTTTAAGAACTTTGGCGAGGGTTACAACTGCTACTTTACCGGAATAAATATATCCGGCGTGAGGTAAGATCACCCCTTTAGCGGAAATTTTTGAAGAATCCTTCGGCTTGAAGGCTTCAATCATCTTATTCAAAGATTCCCGGTTAGACGGGTAGAATTGTCCGCTGACTATAGAATTTCGTATCATTTTATCCCTTAGGCTATATTAATGTATTTATAGAATAACAATTAATAAAAAAAAGTCAACCTCTCCTGAAAAATACGTAAATTTATTAATTACTTTTGAATTCTATCGAAATATTAAACCTTAATTGTGAATACTGGTTTAATTCGGCTGGAAAAGCTGGAAAAGGAGCAGCTTGCTTTACGCTTTTTAAAGCAACTGCCCTTAAAACCTTATTACTTATCGAAGCTGAACCAAGCTCAACCTCTTTTAAATCGCCGTTATTTGAAATTAAAAACTCTATGACCACTTGTCCGTGTGCTTTAGTATTGTAATTGTTGTAAGCATTTGACCTGATTTTTTCTCTTACTAAACGATAATAATTCGTATAAGCAGGGTTTTTCTTTAATTCTTTATTTGGCTGCGGAAGTTCTGAGAATATAATCTCTTTTATATTTTTTTCAAAGATTTGAGGTTTTTGCATTGGTGAAAAATTATCACTCTCAACCAACCTACTCATTATATTTTCCACATAAGGCAGAGGCTTAGCTTCAACTGTTTCTTCCGGGATCTGGCTTTTTATTTTTTGGATTTTCTCAGGAATTATTTTAATCTCTTTCGACTTCTCTTTTTTGGTAACGTTTTTTTCTTGTTCGGTTTTATTTTTAGCAGAGAAAAAAGGGCTGTATTTGGTGACTAAAGCCACATGGAACAATATTGATATAACTAAAGCAACACTCCAGTAATTCTTCATCAATTTATTATAACAAAATAAGTATTTAAGTAAATATTATTGAAGAAATATTTTTAGATTTTTTGGGTAAGATTTGGCCAAAAACAGCTTAAAAAAATCGGGCTAATCAGCAGTTTTAGCTTTTGGTTTACAATTAGAACTGCAAAACAGGGTATTAAAGGTTAAATCGGTAAAATAATCCTTTAAAATATAGTAAGATTTCTTAGGGATTCTTTTATTTATAGAATCCTCGCCTTCCTTACTCAAGCCCACAATCCCAAACCACTCTTCGTTCATATTTAGATTATTCTTGGCTCTTATATCATAAAAATAAGAACCGTGTGACCACCCAGCTTCTGAATTGTGAATCATCCAATCTTCGGCGTAACCTTCGTTATGTTTCCACCATTCGTCAGTCCATTCAAACAAACAACCGCCCAAGCAATTGCCGGAAGGATTACCGCTTAAAGCAGTATTAGA
>CAZGLF010000049.1:0-10917 GCA_964526615.1 uncultured Planctomycetia bacterium | reverse complement strand
GAACAATCCTCAAAAAGAAGAAGTGATTGATTTTTTTACCCTAATAAGTGAGGGGGTGATTAAAAATTTAAATCAAATCGATTCAATAATTAAAAAGCATGTAAAGAATTGGGAAATTGAAAGAATGGCGGTAGTTGATCGCAATATTTTAAGATTAGCTTGTTTTGAATTGATTTTTCTTGATGATGTTCCGCCGAAGGTATCCATTAATGAAGCCATAGAATTAGCTAAGCGTTTTGGCGATGTAGATTCTCCCAGATTTGTTAATGGTATTTTAGATAAAGTTTACAAAATTGAAAGAAGTAAAAAATGAAAGACTCAAATAGATGCGACCTGCATATACATTCGGTATTTTCCGATAGCGATGCCGGAATCGAAGATATTTTTCGAGAAGCTAAAGATAAAAATTTAAGCTGTATATCGATAACCGATCACGATACCCTAGAGGGCCTACTTTTAGCACGTAAATTCAGCAAAGTTTATGGAGTAGAGTTGGTAGAGGGGCTTGAGATGAGTACCCAGTACAAAGGCAGTGAAATTCATATTCTAGGTTATTTTATAGATTGCAATAATGAGGAATTTCAAAAAGAATTAGTTCAAATTAGGTGTTTAAGGCGGGAGCGGATTTTTTTAATGGCAGAAAAACTAAATTCTTTAGGGATTAAAGTAGATAACCAAAAATTAATCCGCAAAATAAATGACGCCATACCAACCCGGTTGCATTTAGCCCTTTATCTGTTAGACCAAGGCAGAGTAAATTCTTTGAGTGAGGCTTTTAGAAAGTATTTGGCTCCCGGTAAGCCGGCCTATGTGGCGCGGTTTAAATTTAACGCGCAGGAAGCAATTAAGCTTATAAAAGATTCTTCCGGAATGCCTGTCTTAGCCCACCCGCATTTAATCGCTAATCAAATTTGGGTAGAGGAGCTAATTAAATTAGGAATCGATGGTCTAGAGGCTACTTATCCCGGGATGCCACAAGCCAAAAGGTCTTTATATCGAAACTTAGCCAATAAGTATAATTTAATTGAGACCGGTGGTTCCGATGCCCACGGTAGTTATAAAAAATTTACTGAAATTGGCGCAGTAACTATAGAGTATAATCAAATCGAAAAAATGAAAGAATGTCTAAAGATACCTGCTACATAAAAGAGACCTTATCTTTAGCTAGAAAAGCCCAAGGTAATACTTTTCCAAACCCTTTAGTTGGGGCCATTATTGTAAAGAATTCCAAAGTAATAGCTAAAGGTTACCATAAAAAAGCTGGTTTGGCCCATGCTGAGATAGAAGCTATAAATTCAGCCAAAGAAAGCATTAAAGGAGCAACACTTTATTTGAATTTAGAACCTTGTTATCATAGGGGGCGTACCGGGCCTTGCGTCGATGAGGTTATTGCCGCCGGTATTAAAAAAGTTGTTATAGCCACCAAAGACCCTAATCCCTTGGTTAACGGGAAATCTATTGCCAAGTTAAAAAAAGCCGCAATAGAGGTAAGATTAGGAATTTGCGAAAAAGAAGCCCGAAAGCTTAATGAAGTTTTTTTTACGAACATGGAGAAAAATCGTCCATTTGTGGTGGCAAAAATAGCCCAAAGCCTTGATGGTAAAATTGCCACTTCAAAAGGCCAATCTAAATGGATCACCTCAACAAAAACAAGAAGATTTTCAAAATCCCTCCGGGATAAATATGATTCAATACTGGTTGGTTCAAATACTATAATTAAAGATAACCCTAAATTAGAAGGTTTAAATAAGATTCTTTACAAGGTTGTGATTTCCCCGCGGCTCAATTTATCACCCAAGTTTAATATTTTTAGAAATAATCCCGAGAAAGTAATCATTTTTACTGCTTTAGAGAATAAAAACAAGGTTAAAGTTTTTCCCAGGGAAGTTAATTTTATTTTTTTAAAAAAGACCACAGAAGGCTTATCAATTAAAAAAATCTTACGCTCTCTTTATAAAAGAGGAGTAACTTCGGTTTTTATAGAAGGGGGTTCCGATACTCTGGGGAGGTTTTTTAAGAAAAAGTTGATAGATAAGATTTATTTTTTTATAGCCCCAAAGATAATCGGTGGGAGAAAGGCTTTGGGTTCGATTTCCGGAGAAGGGTTCCCATCACCCAATAATTGTCCCAAGATAAGGGGTTTAAATATTAAGAATTTGGGTAAAGAAATACTCATTTGGGGCTACCCTGATTATAGTAAATGAGCAGATGCTGATAAACTTAGAAAAACACTATGAAAGAATTTGGTAAATTAGTAAAAGTTGTTGATAAATTACGTTCTCCCCAAGGGTGTCCTTGGGACAGGGCCCAGACTATTAAGAATATGAAAGGGTATTTGTTAGAGGAGACCTATGAGCTTATAGATGGAATTGACAAGGGTGACCCTAATATAGTTAAAGAAGAATTAGGAGATGTTTTTCTTATTTTAGTTGTTATTGCAAAGATGTTTCAGGAAAAGAAAAAATTTTCTTTAGCCGATGTTTTGGATGCAATATCCTTAAAACTTATTTTACGCCACCCCCATGTTTTTTCTTCAAAGAGGTTGAAGAATAAAGAAGAGGTTTTAAATCATTGGATAAAGAATAAAGCAAAATCGAAAAAAAGAAAATCAATCCAGCAGAGGCTTCCTTTGGGAGCTCCATCATTATTACTGCTAAACATTTTTTTAAAAGAAGATTTTCATCTAAAAAAAAATCAATTAAAAAATAAAAAATCTAAAGCTTCGAATTCAGAGATCATTTGCGATATAAATAATAAATTAAATAGGCTTAAAAACATAAAGAAGAAAGAGAATTTATTTTCCGAAATAATTTTTGATATTGCAAAACTGGCCTTTATTTACGGAGTTGATCTTGAATCCGGGGTGCGTAAAAAAACTCTAAAAGAAGCCCAAAAGATTACCTACTAAGATTGCCAAGAAGGTGATACATAAATTATTTTTTTCTGTTATAATTAATAGATATGGATAATGCCAGAAAACTAATAAGGGTAAATGTCGGTGATTTCTTGGAAATTCGCCCTCTAAATGAAGTAGGAAAGCGCACTAAAGGAAGAGGTAGAAACTTAACTCTTATGGGGTTATGTTTCAGCAGTAAATATCAGTGGCAGAAGGGCCAGGTTCTTTTCATTGATTACTTTATTCCTGAGGAATTAGATTCAGTTAGGTTGAAGATGGTTGTGATATGGACAGAATTTGTAGATTCTGAAAACGGCTATTTTTGCGGAGGTGAAATTACCGAAGTTGAAAAACAAAAAGAAGCAAAATTTGCCAATTATTACTTTAAGAAGATACAAGAGAGATTTTTCGAAAAATAACCCAGTATTTATCCTCCTTAATTAGCCGATGATTATTTTCAAAAGATATGAATTTTCCAGTACTTAATGAGTGAAAACAGCCTAAATAAATTACAATTCCCGCAGGTTGTTGTAGTTGAGGCCTCCGCTGGTTCCGGCAAAACTTTCTGCCTTGCTAAACGCTACCTTCAGCTTTTAATTAATTCCCAAGTTTCTTCCAAATCATCAATTTTAAGAAATATCTTAGCCATTACTTTTACCAATAAAGCTACCATTGAAATGAAAGAGAGGATTCTGGAGTTTCTTAAGAGAATAGCTTTAGATAACTTTGGCGATGTCCAGGAAGAGAAAGATTTTTTCCAGGCCTTAAATATCGACAAAAATACAATAAAAAATAAGGCTAATATAATTATGGATGAAATCATTCGTCATTATAATTTTTTTCAGGTTCAAACTATCGATAGTTTTATCAATACTCTTCTTTTGGGTTCAGCCTTAAATATTGACCGCTCGGCAAATTTTCAAATAAAAAAAGACTATAAGAGGCAACTGAATTTTTGTCTTGATTTAGTAATTGAAGGAGCGCAAAAAGATAAAAATACTTTAAAGTTGTTGGAAGAGTTTCTGCAGCATTATTTATTTGTTGAAAGCCGAACCGGGTGGTTTCCAAAAGAAGATATTTTAAATTTTATGCACTCCTTGTTTAGTTTAAGCAATAAATACGGAAGGACTTTTTTGCCTTATCAAGGCCAGAGCAAGGATTTGATTAAACAAAAAAAGAATATTTACCAGAAGATATTGAAGATGAGCGAAAAGTTTCCTCAAAAGCTCAACAATAATGCTAAAAAATCGATTTTTGCCTTTATCGATAAAAGTGAGCCGATATTTGATTTATCTGATTTGCCAAGTGCTCTAAAACACCTAAACCCACCGATGAATAAAGGAGGGGCCAGTAGCCAGGATTTTAATAAGGAATGGGCATCTATACACCGAGATTTAAAAGAATTAATTGAGTTTGATGCTTTATTGGCTTATAAGCCCTACCTATTGCTTTTTGAAAAATTGGTTGATAATTTCCAATTGATTTCTAAAAAAGAAGATATTTTATTTCTTGAAGAGCTCAATAAAAGAGCCAGGCTGCTTTTCGATGATCAAGGCATTACGGTAGCCGAAGTCTATTATCGCCTAGCAACTCGTTTTAAACATTTTTTGATTGATGAATTTCAAGATACAAGTATCTTACAATGGCATAATTTGGAACCGATGACACAAGAGGCATTATCCAGTGGAGGTTCTTTATTCTATGTCGGAGATAAAAAACAGGCAATATACCGTTTTCGAGGAGGCGAAGCCGGTCTTTTCGATGAGGTGAGCGAAAAATTCAAAAATTTTAATGTTTGGCCAAGTTATTTAACAAAAAACTGGCGAAGTCAAAAAGAAATAGTCGACTTCAATAATTTAATTTTTTCTAACGAAAATATCGATACTTTTATTGAGTCTTCGGGGATATTTAAAGAAATCGGCCACAATCAAGGTTATAAAAATCAGGTCCTCGATGTTTTTAAAGATTCCAAGCAAGATTATTGCCAGGGCAAAGACAAAGGGTATGTTTATATTGAAAAAATTGAAGAGAAAAACCAAACTCAGCGAGATGAAATCATAAAGCCAAAGTTGCTAAATACGCTTTCAGAGTTAAATCAACGTTTCCAATACAAAGATATTGCTATATTGACCCGGGATAACCGGGAGGTAGAGCTAATTACTTCTTGGTGCCTTGAGGAAGGGATTTCGGTTGAGTCTGAGAAAACCCTTAATGTATGCCAAAACAATTTAATTAAAGAAATAATTAATTTTTTGAAGTTTTTGAATTCCCCGATAAGCGATTTAGATTTTGCAGCCTTCATATTAGGAGACATATTTACTACTGCTACCTCAATCGATAAATCTCAAATCAGAGAGTTCGTATTTAACCTGCATAAAAATCATCAAATGAACCAAGACTTCTACCTTTATCGGTTGTTTCGCAAAAACTATCCTGATGTTTGGGACAAATATATTGATGATCTATTTAAAAAAATCGGTTTTCTTTCGGTTTATGAATTAGTCAGTGCGGTTTATCAACGTTTTGAGGTTCAGAAAAATTTTGCGTCTTCTCAGGCTTTTTTTATGAAATTATTAGAGTTAGTAAAGAAAAACGAAGAAGAAAGTGTATCGGTGAGTGATTTTTTGAGGTATTTAGAGGATCCGCCGGCTGAGGAATTGTATGTTAATACTACCGAAAGCAATTCAGTTAAGATTCTTACCATACATAAATCCAAAGGCTTAGAATTCCCGGTAGTTGTTATACCTTTCTTACGTATCGACATAAACCCTCAAAGCGGAATGCGAAGTTCGAATACTTATGTGGTGGCAACATCGGACCAAGATTTGCGTCTGGTAAGGCTCACTAAAACCCATAGAGGATATTCAGAGACCTTGAATAAAATTTATCAGGAGCAATACACTAAAGCAACAATTGATGAGCTTAATAATATATATGTTGCTTTAACTCGAGCCTGTTTTGAATTGTATGCTTTTGTTCCTCAAAAAAGTTCTTCTTCCAAAAATAAAGTCCTTTCATTGATGCCTCAAGGTTTAATTCAAAGAGGCGAAAAAGAAAAATATGAATTAAGCCCTAAAGATGGCCAAGAGATTTTTAATATAAAATTTAGCAGTTATAGCGGTTTGGGGACAATTATAAATTTGGAAAAAACAAGCAAAGAAGAGCTCACCAACCGTGAAAAAATTAAAATCGGGGAAGTTATGCATTTAATCTTATCCAAAATCGGAAATTGCAAGGGAAGAAAAATAGATCAAATGCTCAAAGAGGCTATTTCAAGTGCAAGAAAGAATTTACCTTTTCTCGATAATATCCCTTTATTGGAGGATAGATTAAAAGGTTTACTTAATAACGAAGATTTGAAAGATATTTTTTATATCGAAGGTGGGGAGGTTTTTTGCGAAAGAAATATAGTTAATAGGTTTGGAGATTTAAAGCGTCTTGACCGTTTGATTGTAAAAGCCGATGAAGTCCGGGTCATAGATTATAAGAGTTCAATGATTAATTTTAAAGAGCAGGCTAAGCAAATAATCCAGTATATCGATATTTTAAAAGATATATACCCTAAACAGCAGGTAAGAGGCTTTTTACTTTACCTAGATACTTTGGAGTTAAAAGAAATCAGGAAATGAAGGAATCGGTATTTACTTATAATTTTAATGATAATTTTATCAATAAAGCGGTTAATTTTATCTTAAATAATTATTTTTCTAAAGAAAGAGACTACAGTAAGATAGCTTGTATTTTCGGAGGCAGGAGGCCGGCTTTATTTTTGCATAAAAATATGGCAGAATGTATCGGCAAAAGTTTTATACCCCCGAGGTTTTTTTCAATTGATGATTTTATCGATTATATTATCGAAGGCGATAATCCGGGCGCAATCAGCGATTTAGATGCGGCTTTTTTAATTTATAATTTAGCGAAAAAGCAAGTACCGGATTTACTTGATCGAAGATCTTCTTTTGCGGAATTTCTTCCCTGGGCAAAGGAGATAGTATCTTTTGTCGAACAACTAGATTTAGAATTCGTGGAAGATAAAACTTTAGTTTCAGTTGAAAAGAGCGCTGCCATTGGTTATGAAATACCTTCTAGTATCAATAAGATGCTGGAGAATATTATTTGTTTGCGTAAATCCTACCATAAAGAATTAAATGAGAAAAATAAACTTTCCCGAGGTATGAAGTATTTGAAAGCAGCTACTAGAATTAAAGCTTTAGGGCTTGATGAGTTTGAGAAGATAATTTTTTGTAATTTCTTTTATCTTCATGATAGCGAAAGAAGAATTATTAAAGATATCCATGATAGGGGCAAAGCCGTTCTTTTATTTCAGGGGTCTCAGGAAGATTGGCCGGTTTTAAAATCTAATGCTCGGGCCCTGAATTGCTCAATTAAAACCAAACCTCAAGAAAAAATACCTGATTTTTCTCTTTATCAGGGCTTTGATATTCATTCTCAAGTCGGAATTGCTAAGGAAATCTTAGAAACCAAGATAGACGACAAAAATGGTACCGTTATAGTTTTACCGCGCTCAGAAGTATTAATCCCTTTGCTGGTTCAGATTTCTCCGGTGCTAGATAAATTCAATGTTTCCATGGGGTATTCCTTAAAGAGAACTTCTTTATATTCACTATTTTCTTCTTTAAACAAAGTCCAGGAGAGCAAAAAGGATGATGCTTATTATATGAAGGATTATTTAGAGCTTTTACGCCATCCTTTAATAAAGAATATCAGGATATTAGCCGAACCGGTAATGACCAGAGTTTTAATACATAAAATAGAGGATATTTTAGCTGGTGATCAAGAAAGCGATATTTCAGGAAGCCTTTTTTTAAATTTAGAAGCTATTGAATCAGAATCAAAAATTTATACTCAAACCTCCAAGATTTTAAATGGTATGGATATCAATGTTGAGCCGGGAGATTGCAGCAATCTTTTAAAAGAGATTCACGATATTTTTCTGCGGTCTTTTGAAGCGGTGGATAATTTTAATCTCTTTTCACAAAGACTGGAAAAGTTAGCGAAATTATTGATAGAAAGGAGCCCGTTGGGCAATTTTAGTTTTAATATTAAAGCTTTGGAAAAATTATATGATTTAATAGAATCTTTTGCTAATTGTTCTTTTAATAAAGAAGATTTTAGCCCCGAACAAATATGGGATATATTCCAGCAGAGTTTAAACGCAGAAAAAATTTCTTTCATCGGTTCTCCTTTGGCCGGAACTCAAATTTTAGGGCTTTTTGAAACCAGGTCGCTTAATTTTGAAAATGTTATCATTCTCGACGTTAATGAATCTATCTTTCCCAAATTAAAAGTTTATGAGCCGCTTATTCCAAGAGAAGTTATGCTTAATTTAGGTTTAAATCGATTGGAAAAAGAGGAGGAAATACAACGTTATCAATTTATGCGTTTGATCTCAGCAGCTCAAAATGTGCATATTGTATATCAAGAGAACCAAGAAAATGAAAAAAGTAGATTTATTGAAGAATTATTATGGTTAAGGCAGAAAAAGAATTCAAAGATCCAATCCCTCAACCCTCCCAAAGGCGCTTTTTCCCTTAAAATTACCAAAGAAGAAAACAGAGTTAAAAAAACACCCGAAATTATAGATTTTCTAAAGAAACAGACTTATTCGGCTAGCCGGGTTAATACTTATTTAAATTGTCCTTTACAGTTTTATTATCAATATGTTTTAGGTTTAAAAGAAAAGGAAGACTTATTAGCGATACCGGAAAGCTCGCATATCGGGACCTTTATCCATGAATTTTTGGAAAAGGCTTTTTCGGTTTTTAAAGGTAAAAAACCAATAATAGATGAAAAATATCGAAAATATTTTTTTAATTTAATGAAAGAAGAGTTTGAGAATACTATCAGAAAGCGAATGAAATCGGATTCTTTTCTCCTTGAAAAAATTATTGAAAAAAGAATGGAGAAGTTTTTAGAAAACGAAGCTCAGCGCGAGGTGTCAAAAATAATTTGTTTAGAAGAGCAAAAACAGACAACCCTTAAAATAGGCGATAGCGAAATTGATTTTCGTTATACGGTGGACCGGATAGACAAACTTTACGACAAAAGTATCTTAATCATTGATTATAAAACCGGAAGTATTGACTCGGCACCCAAGAAATTGAAACAGCTTCAAGAAATGTCGATGAATCGTGAATCGATAAAGGAAAATATTAAATCATTTCAGCTTCCTTTATATTGCTATTTTGTTTCTCGGGATTACCCAGATTCAGATGTTAATGCTCAGCTTTACAGTATAAGAAATTTAGAGACAAAATCATTGATTTCTTATCAAGCAAAACAAGAAGGTGGAAAAATAATTAAAATCAGCCTCAAAGCCTTAGAGCATATATTTTCAGAAATTTTTAATCCCGATATTGATTTTATTCCGGATAAAGATGAGCGAAAGTGCAACTATTGTCCTTTCGCCGGGATGTGTGGATAAAGGGGAAATAAAAAAACAGGGAAACGGCAAAATTCCCCTGTTTATCAAAAATTGAAATTATCTTCTAAATTTTGAGCCGCCGCCGAAGTTGTTATTTCTATCATCTTTGGGACGCATCTTTCTTGCTTTACTTACTTTTAGTGCTCTACCGTTTAAATCTTGTTCATTTAGGGAATCTATTGCTTTTTCAGCAAGCTCTTCGTTTTCGAATTCTGCGAATCCAAAACCTTTAGATTTGCCTGAGAATTTGTCAGTGATTATTTTCACATTATTTACTGTTATTCCTTTTTCCTCGATAGCTTTTTTTAAATCTTCTTCGGTTAAACCAAAGTCTAAGTTGCCAATATAAACTTTTTTTTCGTCTACCATTAAATTTCTCCTTTTAGAAATATCGTTACCAACCAAACCCCAAGTTAACGTTTTTTCTTTTTTATCCTCCTTTTTTGAGACGGTTTCGTATAATATTGCCGTTCGCGAAATCTCTTTACAATACCTTCTCTTTTGCATTGGACCTTAAACCCTCGCAGGGCCCTTTCGAAATCTTCATTTGTATCAATTCTTACTTCTGCCATATTTCCTCCTATTCGTAATGTTTGTTATACCATATTTTCACATTTTTTCAAATAAAAAAATAAATATTAAATTGTATAGTAAAAGAAGGTTAATTTAGGTTTTTTTTAGCCTTAAGAATAGGGGATTTTCCTCTTTATTCCTGGGATAAACTATGATATTATCTATTGATATGAAAGCTGACCATAAGTTCAATCTGTGGGATATTTTTTGCATTTCAAGCGGGGCAATGATCTCTTCAGGCCTTTTTATTTTACCGGCAATAGCATTTAAATATAGCGGACCCTCGATAATAATAGCTTATTTTTTAGCCGGTATTTTGATGGTTCCTTCGATATTCAGTAAGGCTGAGCTATTGAGTGCAATGCCTAAATCCGGCGGGACTTATTTTTTTATTGAAAGAAGCTTTGGCCCCTTTTTGGGTATTTTTGGCGGTTTATCGAGTTGGTTTTCTCTTGCTTTAAAGAGCGCTTTTGCTTTAATCGGTATTGGAGCCTTTCTAGAATATTTTCTTCCTAATTTGGCTCCACAGGAACTTTATTTCTTTATAAAATTGGTGGCGGCTTCTTTTTGTATTATTTTTGTTTTAATAAATATATTTAGTCTGCGTTTAACTGCCCGGATTCAAAATTTTATGGTTATTTTTCTCATTCTTGCTTGTTTAACTTATATTTTGATCGCTTTTTTCAAAAAAAGTATTGTTGTTGATAATTTTTCGCCTTTTTTTAGCGGGGGTTTTAAGAAGTTCTTTGCGGTAATTGGAATGGTTTTTGTCTCCTACGGCGGTTTAACTAAGGTAGCTTCAATTGCCGAAGAAACTAAAAATCCTTCAAAGACAATACCTTTGGGGATGTTTTTTTCTTTCTTCGTTGTCCAAGCACTTTATTGTCTTTGTGTTTGGGTGACCATTGGTGTTTTGGGCCCAGAAAATATAGTCTCTACCTTTACGCCCTTAACTCACAGTGCAATAGAATTAGGGCGGATATTTTTTGGAATAATTATTTCA
>CAZGLF010000048.1:0-11118 GCA_964526615.1 uncultured Planctomycetia bacterium | reverse complement strand
TGTTAATGTAGTCAAAGAAAGAGAAGTTAAAACTCAACCTAAACCTGAAAGAGAAGCCAAAGCAAAGGCAGATGCTCCTAAAGAAGAAAAGGAAATGGGACCGATAGATTATATCGATAAAGACCTCAAACAATTCTTCCAAGGTGTAGAAAGCGACCGGGAAAAAATCAACTCTTATATAAAATATTAATTATTAGAATTTTTAACTTTGCTTAATTTGCTTACTTACTAAATCAAGATAGGATTTAGTGCGCCCGTAATTTGGGGATATAGCCTGAATTTCTCTGAAAGCTTGGTAGGCTTTTTGGTATTTTTTAAGCTTGTAAAGACGGATTGCTTTTTTATACATACCTTTGATTCTGGCCTCTTCTTGTTTTTCTTTTTTCTTTTCTTCTTTCATTTTGCGGATACGTTGGATTTCCCTAGGCAGGCTTTCTTCAAAGTCCATTGAGAAATGAAATCTTGAGTTTCCCTGTTCAGTTAAAGTATCTACTCCTACCGGGAAACCCCATTCTAATCTTAAGAGAGCTTGGTTGTAAACCCTTATCCTTAATCCGGCCCCAACACCGATCATCCGTACAGTTGACTCTTCACCGGCGGTAGCGCCGCGCTTTTTACCATAGCCATAATCACAAAAGAGAATCGGAGTAACATTTTCTTTTAGAGTCCTTTCCGAATAAGGAAATTTAATTTTAGACGGAATGAAAAAGGACGGAAATTGAATTTCAAGATTAGCCTGCAGTCCGCTGTCTGCTAAGAAATCACCGGAAGGATAGCCTCTTACCGAATTTATCCCTCCTAAAAACATTTGTTCTTGGGAAGTGAGTTTTTCAAAAGCAAATTGGCTTTTTATCTTTAGGGTTCCTTGCAAATTAAAAGGCAATACTCTTTTGTGTTGAATCTTTAAATTTAATTTAGTAAAGTCGCTTTCAGCTCCTCTTGAGCTTAAGCGGTTTTTCTCTCTGGCACCGAAAGCATGGACTCCTTGAGAAACCTCCGGACTCAAGTAAGTTATATTGCCAATACCTCTTTTGATAAAATTACCGCCTAATCTAAAAATCCTCAACCGGTCACGGTTAGTAGTACCGGCACTTTGGGTAACAGTCTTGTCTTTAGCGTCAAAACCGAGATAGGCCTCACCAATATAGGCATCTTTGCTGTAGAGGTCTTGGTATAAAAAGACACTGGTATTTTTGGAACGTGAATTTATTCCAAAAACTTCAAACTCTTTACCGGGATGAGATTTGCTATAGCTGAAACCATATAATAAAGATGTTCCGAAATTTGTTATTGGTATTGTGTGGTAGGCGTAGATACTGCTAAAGGATTTACCCCACATATATCCGGCTAAGAAAGTATCATCAAGTCCTAAGAGGTTATTGTGTTTAAAACCGGCACCGCTTCTTGATTTACCGGTTGAAGTAGTACCTTCATTATCAAAGCTTCCGGTGACATGAAACGGGGGATAGGTTTTTATATCTAACAATACATCGGTTGTACCGGGTTTTTCTCCGGCATGAAGCCGGGCTTTAACTTCCCGGTCGGGGTTTTTATTCATAAATTGAAGGCTTCGATACATCTTATCATAACGAAGTATTTCATCAGGTTTTATCATCCAGTAGTAATTTATCCGTTTTTTATTAAAGTATTTATGGCTGGGAACATGGAGCTTGCCCATTTTAGCCTCAATTACTTGTAGGATAACGATACCTTCTTTAACATCTTGAGGCGGGATAAAACAAGCAACGATTATCCCTCTTCGCAAATATTCCCTTTGAATTTGGCGTGCTAAATTATTTAAATCATCAAGGGTAACTTCTTTATTTTCATATTTTGAAACTAGAGGATCAAATTCTTCGGGAGGAAAACTTTCGGTGCCGATAAGTTTTATTTCCTTTACAAAGATTTTTTGTTTGCCGGGTTTTTCTTCGGCTTCTTCATCTTTTTCGATTTGAGGGGGTTTTTCAGGAACACGTCTCAATTTTTCTTCGGCTTTCTCCCGCATCGAACGGTCGGTTTCCCGGGTAGCCCTATCAACTTCGGGTTCGCTTAATTGGGGCCAAGCCAAAGAGGGAAATAATAAACCAGCACTTAATATAAAGATAAGCAGTTTTGATTTCATTCTATAATATATTATCTATTCAAAAGGTTCGATGTCAAGGCGTTATACAATATATTTTTAGTTATTAAGCAACTACCTTACCTTACCTTTATATAATATAAGGGAAATCCCTTTACAAAAGTCCCTAATATAATTAAAATGTAGGTTAAAAAGGAGGCGTTATGAATGATATATTAGAGATTTTAGAGGCCAATGCCAGAGTCTCATTAGAGGACTTAGAAAAATTAACCGGAAAAAGTAAAAAACAGCTTCAAAAAGCAATTAAGGATTATGAAAAAAAAGGGGTAATCGTAAAGTATAAAACTATTCTGAATCGCCAGAAAATCAAAGGCGATAAAGGAGTTATTGCTTTAATTGAAGTTAAGGTATTGCCTCAAAAGGACGTTGGTTTTGATTTAATTGCTGAGAGGATTTATAAATTCCCTGAGGTAAAAAGCTGCTATTTAATTTCCGGAACCTATGATTTGCTTTTAACGGTCGAAGGTAAAGATATCAATACTGTAGCAAGCTTTGTATCTGAAAAATTAGCCCCTCTTAATACGGTAAGAGGTACCACAACTCACTTTATGTTGAAAAAATATAAAGAAGACGGGGTAATTTTAGTAAAGCAAAAAGGTAATAAACGCTTAGCAATAACTTATTAAAAACTATGATTTCTAAAAAAATTGAACAATTGGCTCCTTCGGGCATCAGGGAATTTTTTGACCTGGTTTTAGGGATGCCTGATGTAATTTCCCTTGGAGTGGGAGAGCCGGATTTTATTGCTCCCTGGAGAGTAAGAGAAAAGGCAATCACTGCTTTAGAGGAAGGTTATACTTCTTATACCTCCAACCAAGGATTGTTCGTTTTACGTCAGAATATCTGTGACCATTTTAAGAAAAAATATTCTTTAAAATATGACCCCAAGAGCGAGGCTTTGATTACTGTCGGGGTTTCTGAAGGTATGGATTTAGCTTTACGGGCGATATTAGACCCTGGTGATAAGGTAATAGTGGTAAGCCCTTACTATGTGGCTTATCCGGCTTTGGTTGAAATCTGCCGGGGAAAAGTATTACCATTAATTACCAGACAGGAAGATGGTTTTAAGATAAAGCCAAAGGTTTTAAGTGAGTTATTAGAGAAAAAACCTAAAGCAATAATTTTAAATTACCCTTCTAATCCGACCGGAGTAACTTATACCAAAGAAGAATTAAAGGCTCTTTGGAAAGTTTTATCTAAAAGCGACACTATTGTTATTAGCGATGAGACCTATGATGAGTTAATTTATCAAGATAAGCATACCCCATTTTCATCTTTAGATAAAAAAGCAAAAGAAAGGACAGTTCTTTTAAACGGCTTTTCTAAAGGGTATGCTATGACCGGTTTCAGGGTCGGCTATGCTTTAGGTAATAAAAAGATAATTTCAGCAATGACTAAAATTCACTCTTATGCTATGCTTTGCGGGCCGATAATATCTCAAATTGCTGCCGGGGAGGCTCTCCTAGCTCAAAAAGAAGTCGCTCAAATGCGAAAACAATATAAGATGAGAAGGGATTTTATAGTGAAGGAATTTAACCGTTTGGGGTTAGATGTTGACACTCCTCAAGGTGCATTTTACTGTTTCCCTTCAATCAAAAAATATAAAATAAGCTCTTTAGACTTTGCTAAAAAGCTTCTTTTCAAAGAAAAAGTTGCAGTAGTTCCCGGGGAAGCTTTTGGCAAAGAATACAATTCTTATATAAGAACTTCCTATGCTAACACTTTAGATGCTTTAAAAGATGCTATAATAAGGATAGAGAAGTTTTTAAGTAAATTATAATCCGCTTACAATGCTTGAATCAAAAAAAATAAGTATTGGAGAATCTTTTGTTCTAGCAATTTCTCTAAAGCTGCTGGAGAAAAATCTCCTTGTAATCAGAGGAAATAAAGGTTATATAATGTGTGGGTACCTAGATTTAAACACAGCTGATAAATTCGCTGAAGTAGCTGTAAAAATTAAGGGACCAAACACGATTGAGGAGGCTTTAGAGGCTAAAGTCGACTCTTGCAGTAAAGGGGCAGAGGAATTAGGAATTTATAAAAACCAGGATGTGAAAGATGTACTTAAAATTATCGTCTAAAATATTTAGTTTGGTTTTAATTGTGTTTTTTATAATTGGCTGCGGGGCAGAAATATCTTTGGATAAGCCTTTAAAAAAACTGAGCCGGGAATATGAGTCAACTGTAAAGATTTATGAGAAAAAAATCAAAGCTAATCCCGATAATTTAGATTTAAAGGTAAAGCTGGCAAATTTTTACTATAATTTCCGGGATTATGATAAAGCTAAAAGCCTTTTGGAGGGTATTGACAATCGGGAAGCTAAAATTATTCTGGCTAAGATTTATACTAAACTCCGGCAGTACGTTAAAGCAATCGAAATATTTGAGAAGCTAGAACCCCTGCCTAAGGATTCCGAATATCTTTATCTCTATGGCCAGGTATTAGAGGAGAAAAATTTATTCCCCCAAGCTATAAAAATATATAAAAAAATTGAAGGTGAATTTAAAAAACAAGCCCAAAAGAGGCTTTCTTTGATAAGGGGCAGGGTTGAAGATATTGTTCCCGAGCAGATAAAAAAACTCTCAACCGGGGCAGGGAATTTTTTAAGCCGCATGGATGACGAAGCAGCAATATATCTTTTGGTAGATGAAGATATCCGGATAAAACAAGATAATACCTCGGTTTCAACCGTACATGTGGCCGAAAAAGTATTAAGTGAACGCGGCAAAAGTTTAGCCGAAGTCGAAGTTGGTTATGATTCAACTTATGAAAGAGTTGAATTTGATTTTGCCCGCACTATAACTTCTGAAGGTAAAGTGATATATGCCGGCGAAGAAAATATCAGAGATGTCAGCCGCTATCTTAATTATCCACTCTATAGCAATGCCAGAGCCTTTATTATTTCAATGCCTTCGGTCGATGTGGGCTCGGTCATTGAATACAAAGTAAAAATTTACTCTACAAAATTACCGGCAAAAGGCGATTTCACCTATCTTTACCGCTTAAGAGAAGGCTACCCAATATATAAGGCCACCTTTGATTTAATAATCCCAGCTGCTCGCCAGGTTAACTTTAGATTTTTCAATAAAGAGTATCTTAATGATAAGAGTTTAGAGCCGCAACTTTCTAAGGCCAAAGATACTAAAACCTATACTATTAGTTTGGAAGAGATTTCACCGATTATACCCGAATACGGTATGCCGCCGGTAGCCGAAGTAAATCCGGCACTTTTAATGTCGAGCTTTTCAACTTGGGAAGAGATTTATCAATGGTGGAAGTCCCTTTATCAGGATAAGTTAGATTTAAACCAAGAAATAAAGGATTTTACCGATCAATTAATTAAAGATGAGAAAGAAAAATCCGAACAAGCCAAAAAAATATATGAGTATGTAGCTAGAAATATCCGCTATGTGGCAATCGAATATGGAGATGGCGGCTATGAGCCTCATGAGGTTAATTCGGTATTTGCCAACCGTTACGGGGATTGTAAAGACCAAGCCTTGCTTTTAGTTGCTATGCTAAGATATGCCGGCTTTGATGCTTATCCGGTTTTGATTCCCACTAGAAGGGCTTATAATATCGATAAGGAATTTCCTTCGATAAATTTTAATCATGCTATAGCAGCGCTGAAATTAGGCCGAGAACTAATATATATGGATCCAACTAGTGAGACCACTTCTTTTAAAAACATTCCGGTAGCCGATCAAAAAAGAACGGTTATGGTATTTTTTGATGATGAGTATCAAATTTTAGAAACCCCTTTGTTAAATAACAGCGAAGTTATTTACAATATGGATATAATAGTTAATTCTAAAGAAAATGCCGACATCACCCGGAATTTAATATTTAAGGGCTCTTATGCTTCAGCTTACCGCTGGTATTTTCAAAATACCCACCCTCAAGTTATTAAAGAGGACCTGCAGGAGAAGATGACCGAAATCGCAACTCTTTCGGAATTAGAGGGCTATGAAATAAAAAATATTGATAATTTTGATCTTGAGCCGATGTTGACTTATAAATTTAGGAGTGAAAAAATATTTAACCCGGCCGGAAAGATGAGAATTGTCCCGGTCCTAGATCAGCTGTATCTAGATAGTAGATATATCAGTAAAAGGCAAAGGAATCATCCGATTGACTTAGATAGCCTTTATTCAGAAATTGGTAAGATTAGGATAGTATTGCCGGATAATTTAAGAGTTAAATATTTACCCCAGTCACTTAATTTAGAGAATAAATGGTTTAGATTGGAAGTATCTTATCAGAAGTATTCGGATTATATTGATTTTTATGAGAAGTTTACTGTAAAAAATAGAATTGTTGAACCAAAAGATTATCAGGAATTTAAAAAGTCTTTTGAAGATGCGATTTATCTTCTGAGGGAAGAGATTATTTTAGAGAAAAGATGATGAAAAAGAGAAAAAGAAAGAATTTCGACATAAAGTTTTACGAGAAGCTTTTAGAGAAAAAGCCTAACTTTGTAAATGTACTCATATCTTTGGGTGATGAGTATACCAGCAGAGGATTTTATGAGAAAGGCTTAGCTATTGATAGGAAATTAGCGCAACTATGTCCTTTTGATGAGGTGGTGCGCTATAACCTTGCCTGTAGCCTATCTTTGTTAGGTGAGGTAGAAGAATCCTTAAAACAATTTAAAAAGGCAGTTCTTTTAGGTTATAGTGAATTTGCCTATATCCTAGAAGATAGTGATTTAATTAATTTAAGAGCATCCGAAGGTTTTAAGAACTTTTATCATAAGATAATAAAAACTAATTTTAAAGAACCGGCTTTAACAATAGATAAAACAGAATGAAATCAAAGAAAAACCGAAGAAAATACATAAGAGTTTCGACGGTATTTCCGGTGGAATTTTATATTCTTGATGCAGCTGGTGAAAGGGTTACTCCTTGGCTGCAAGGTTTCACCAGAGATATCGGAAAAGGCGGTATTTGTTTAATCGCTAATGACCTCTGGTGGGGTTTTTGGGATAAGTTTAACTACCGCGGAGCTCAATTATTCCTGCATATAAATGCCCCTTTTAAAAACAAGCCAATAGCCTTAAAAGCAAAAGTCAGTTGGATAAAACAACATAATTTAGGCGACTATAAACAATATCTGGCTGGTTTGGAGTTTATTGACAGTGACGCGGCAAAACATAAGTCTTTATTTAAATATGCTGTGGGTAAAAAAGCCACTCCTTTTTTAGTCGGTTCTTTAGTAGCTGTGCTTTTAGCAATATCAGCAGGGTTGTTTTTAAGATCATCTCTTTTAATAAGAGAAAATAAAAGACTAGTAAGTGATTATGTCGATATTTTGGCTAAAAGGTCTTATTTAGAAGAGCGGATAGACCAAGAAGAAGATATTGTTACCACTCTTAATAAAAAACAAAAAGAGCTGACTTCAAAAATACTTGCCTTAGAAAAGGAAACTTCTCAATGGCATCAAAGGTACTTAGAGACCCACCAAGAATACACAGAAGAAAAAGGCGCCGTAAATGATGAGGCGCAATTATTAGAGAATAAAGTTTCCTTGCTTGGATCCCGAATCAAGAGCTTACAGAAAGAAAACCAATTTTTAAAAGCCCAAGCCGAGAAGAAAAAAGAAACAACCCAGGAGATTAAAGAAGAGGTAAGAGAGTTAGATGAAAAAAGATTTGAGTTTTCCCAGAAGGTAATTGGGGGGATGTATGATTGGATAAAGAACCGCCAGGACTTAAGAAGAGGGTTAGTTTTAAGTTATGAGGGAGACCGTTCTCTGGAGAAAGTTTGTTTTACTTATGACCAGGCTTTGGCGGTAATAGTTTTTACGGTCAATAAAGACTATAAACGGGCCGAAAAATTACTCGATTTTTATCTAAGAGAAGTAAAGAAGGGTAAAAAAATATATAATGCTTATTTTACCCAAGGCGATGTCTTTGAATATGTTGTTCATAGCGGCCCTAATGCCTGGATGGGTTTAGCTGTTTTAAATTATATTCATCAAACTAATGATAAAAAACATCTTTCAATAGCTAAAGAGGTAGCAGAATTTTTAACCAGTATGATGGATACAGAAGGCGGCATTATTGGCGGCCCGGGTTTAAGCTGGTACTCCACCGAACACAATTTAGATGCTTATGCTTTTTTTAGGTCCCTGTACCAATTGACTTCAGACCAAACCTACCTAAAGAGAGCAAAAAAAATAAGGCGCTGGATATCAGACCATGCTTATACTGACCACGTTGTGCCGGTAAAAAGAGGAAAGGGAGATGCCACTATAGCTACCGATACCTATACCTGGTCGATTACCGCTTTTGGGCCTAAAGAATTATATGATTTAAATATGGATCCGGAAACTATTTTGGATTTCGCAGTCGATAATTGTAAGGTGAAGGTTAATTTCAACCGCGAAGATGGAAAAGTTAATTTAGTGGGTTTTGACTTTGCTAAATTTAAAAATTCAGCTAGAGGGGGTGTGGTATCGGGTGAATGGACATCTCAGATGATACTTGCTTTTGAAATCATGGCTGATTATTACAAAGATAAAGACCCTGAGAAATCCCGAAAATATTTAAAGCAAGCCCTATATTATTTTAATGAGTTGCAAAAGATGCTAATAACTTCCTTTTCTAAAGTAGGCCGGGTAGACCCTTGCCTTCCTTATGCTTCGGCACCTCATGTAGATACCGGCCACGGCTGGAGAACCCCTAAAGGAAATAAGACCGGTTCTCTGGCTTCAACAGCATATTTTTTACTTGCCTATCATGGTTATAACCCGCTTCGGATAGATAAACTTGATGTATCTTTGCAGGAAGTGTATAAAGAAAAGCTAGAAGAACTTGCCGCTCAAAGTAGCGTTTTAAGACCAACCCTGAATTCCAACTAACATTAAGGCGATTTTTATTTAAGGGATATTTTTTCTTTGTTATTCTGTACCCAATTTTCCCAGGCTAAAGGGTTGTTTTTAAAAGAATGCCTGGGAGCTTGAACTAGTATTTCTAAAGCGCTAGTTATGCTTTTATCTTTTTTGTTTAAAGAGTAAGTGTTTCTTTCACAGACTTTATTAATTAAGTGATTAGCAAAATTAGCTACTTCTTTACTTGCGTCAACAAGGTTAGTTTTTATTTCACCAATAAGTTTTTCCAGCAATTTTTCCATTTCTTTTATAGAGCAGCTGCCAGGGGGGAGTTTGGATTTTTCTTCTCTCTGAATATTTTCAAACTTTTCTTTACTTAGCTGTATTCCGCCTAGCCAATACATTTTTGGCTGGGCCCATTTTCCGCTTTTTGAACGATAACCGCCTCTTGTTACTTGAGGTTTTTGTCCTTGATCCCGGGCATGATTTATACGCAAAGAATGAATTATCCCTATTAAAATCAGGCCGCCGATAAAGGTTAATATACCTATTGGCCAACCCATAGCCAGAGAAAATATAATAAGTATTACTAAAGCAATTTCTTCAAACATATTTTGTTAAATTTAATTATCAGTTCTTTAAGTATAAAGTAAAAATTTAAATCCTACAAGTCCTAAAAATACTGCAATCACCAGGCGAAACATTTTTTGAGGAACTTTATTAACTATTTTTTTAGCCAGATATGCCCCCAAAAGTGAAAGCGGAACCAGAACGATTAGTAGTAAGCCTAAGGTTTTATCGAGCCTTACCCCGCCGGTTAAATACTTACTTATTCTTGATACATCAATAAAAAAAGCAATTACTCCGGCAGTATAAAGATAGTTTTCTTTCGGGAGATTATAAGCAGCTAAAAAAGCACTTCTGATTGCCCCGCCGACTCCGAATATTCCGGCAAAAAATCCGGAAAGTGAGCCTCCGATAACAGAGGTAATATTGGTTTTCGGTATTTTCCACTTACGTTTGGTAAATAGATAGATTACATAAATTATCAGAAAAACCCCGAGTAATTTTTTAAGAAGTTGGTTCGAAACATTTAAACTTAAGGTTGCACCAAGATAGCTTAAAATAATACCCGGTATCCCAAAACCTAATACTAATTTTAAGTTTGCTCCTTTTTTAAAAAGGAGCATTTTCCAGATATCACCGCAAAGATGGATTATCCCGACAAATAAAAGAGCAATTGGGAGGGGATAGAATAATAACATAACCGGTATCATCACGGTTGATATTCCAAACCCGCTTATTGTTCCGATTAAAGCTGCCAGAAAAGTAAATATTGCCAGGAGCAAAGATTGATAAATCATAAGATTAATTTTTTCGGTTAGATATTTAAGGTTTTAGCCTAATAACTTATTTCCAACTACTCCAACTAAAAAACCGATTGATGCACCCATAGTCGGCAGCCAGCTGTTTTTTAACTTTGCCAATGGAGCGATATCCTGAAACATTAAAAATACTATTCCCCCGCCGGAGAAAACCATTAACTCGGCTATTAGTTGGGGTTTATCACTTAATAAAAAATCTCCTAAAAGAGCAGCAATTATCCCGCTAAAACTTAAGAAGAAAAATAAAACCAATATCTTTTTGCTTGAGCCAATGAATTTTTTCAATTCCAAATAAGCATTAAAGGATTCCGGCAGATTTTGCAGGCCGATAAAGATAGCTAAAAGAAGGCCTAATTTTATATCATGAGCAAAGATTGCACCTAGGGCTATAGCCTCGGGTATAAAATCCATTAACATTGCCATCATCTGTGCCAGGGCACCGCCTTTTTTCTGGATAGTTAAATCAAGGAATCCAAAAAAAATAACCCCGGCTAAAAAGAATAAAGTAAGCGGGATAAGATTTAATATTGTTATTCCTTTGGGGAGTAAAACAAAAGCAACCGCGGCAATTAATATCCCGGCACCAAAGCCGGTTAAAGTATGGGCGGTTATTATTTGCAGAGAGTGGTTTTTAAACTTTTCAAACTTCACCGATAGAAGTCCGCCGATAAATACCGTTATCCCGGCAAAAAAAGGATAAAGAATTAATTTTGTAACTTCACTCATCTTTTAATCAATATTGTATCAAAATAAGAACAAGC
>CAZGLF010000047.1:0-11304 GCA_964526615.1 uncultured Planctomycetia bacterium | reverse complement strand
CTTGTGATACCTGAGGATTCATTCTTAAAGAATCCAGGAAATCTCCTGGAGCAAGCTGAATAAAAAGGAAAGTAATAAAGGTTATCCCAAGCAGCAAAGGTATAGCATAAAGCAAGCGCTTAACTATGAAACGAAACATATTTTATTGTAGCTTAAACTTTAGAGAACTTTATCTAAAGGCATAAACAATGGGTTCTTAAACCTTATTCCGGTTTTCCAACCTTCGGCTACCTTTTTACACCAGCGGATATTACCGTTGATATTCATAATATCTCCATCCCGGTTAGAAAGGTTTAACTTAATGTTATTGCCGATAGATACCGGATCCGAGGATACAAAGCTCAAACCCCCGGTACTAATATCTTTACAGATTAAATTTCCGGAGATAGCTTCACTGGTATCATAGCTACCAACCATTGAGGTCGGGAACCGGTTGTAAAGTCTTCTTTCAGTAAATACTCTTTTATACATTTTATATCACCCCCTTTATTTTAACACGATTTGAATCTTTTTCTACTCCTCTATCAACCACTCCACCGTTTCCACCCCGTAGGTGGAAATGTGTTTCTCCCGGTTTAGATTTCCTTCTTCTCCTTAATTTCATTTATCTTCATTTTAATAGTCCGTTCTAGGTGGTGGTATTCTTGGTGGTGGCGGAATATCTACCTCCCCCTTCTTCCACCCCGGGGGTGGAAATACGGTTTACAGGATTTATTGTTTAATTATGGAAATAAATTAAAAAAAATCTAATAATTTAAATACACCATTAATAATCGTTGGAGAAAAGAATGCAATTATTATGATAATTATTGGTATTTTAAAAGATAGTTTGACATCTTTATCGTTAAATATTGCTTTTACTTTGGGTTTGTTAAGATAAGTTAATAAAAAAATTGCATATAATAGAAAAATAAGTAAAGGTATGATGTAATAAAGATTGAAGCCTACTTGTTCACCATAACGCATGCTATTAATCATTGCTAATATGAGTCCCAAAAATTGAATTACAATAAGTATCGTGGCAGAAAATACTGCCAATTTTCGGCTATATCTTTTGAAACGTATCATTGCTACACCTGAAAATGCTAATATAAAGAAAAATATATACCGTATATCTATCATTAATCTAAGTATTACAATTGACATAAACTTATTATACGCATCCCTGAATCTTTCATCTGTAACCCACCCTAAAATAACTCCTATGAAAAAATCTGGCGCAAAAATAATTAAAAATATTACTCCGAATACTATGTTTAATACACCTAATATTCTTATTCTTAATTGTTCTCTGTTCATTATAAAATGCCTCCTTTTCTTATTATTTACCTATTATTATTCCAATTCGGTGGTGGTATCCTTAGTGGTGGCGGAATATCTATTGGTTCTACTTTAATATTTACCGGTCTTCCACCCCCGGGGTGGAAATGTGTTAGTGTGTTAAAAAAGTCAATAAAATCAAACCTTTATCAACCGGCTTTAATTATTTAGACTTTCGATTCGATCAATCCACCCTTGCATTTGCTGGGCTTTTGTATAATCCCCTATACTGGAAAATAGCTCTTTCGCTTTTTCGAAAGCCTCTTTGGCATTTTCATATTGAGCTAATTTGAAATAAGCAAGGCCTAATCCATGATAAGCATTAATAAAATATGGATTTACTTCAATGCTTGTTTTAAGGCAAGGTATTGCTTTGTTAGGCTCATCCAAATAAAGATAGTTTATGCCTAAGCCGGAATAAGCAGACATATCACCGGGGTTAATCTGAATTGCTTTCTTATTGTATCTGATTGCTTTATTGTATTGGCCTAAAAATTGATAAACAGCAGCCAGGCCCGAATATGCATCTGAATTGTAAGGACTCATTTGGATAGCTCTTTGATAATAATCAATTGCTTTTTCTTTTTCTCCCATTGAAAAGTATACAGTACCAAGTCCGGAATAAAGTCTGGCTTGATTAGGGTCTATTTTTATAGCTTTTCTAAACTCTGTTATTGCTTGTTGAAATTGTCCTGACAAATTATAAGCCATCCCTAAAAAAATATACAAATTAATATTATTGGGCTTAATCTGAATAGCTTTTCTAAACTCTGTTATTGCTTTTTCTTTTTCTCCCATTGAAAAGTATACAGTACCAAGTCCGGAATAAAGTCTGGCTTGATTAGGGTCTATTTTTATAGCTTTTCTAAACTCTGTTATTGCTTGTTGAAAATCATTATGCAAGCTATGGTATCCGCCCTTAAAAAAATGTATGGCACAATCTTTGCTAATTATTCCTCCCTTCAAGTCTTCTATCATACTTATATGCTCAATGGCAATTTGATCGTGCTTATATATTCCTAAAGCCTGACTAAATTGTTCCTCTGCTTCTTGAAACCTCCCCAGTGAAGCATACTCAACTCCCTTTTTATGATAAGTAAACGGTATTTGTCCAGGGCTTAAAGATTGACAAATATCTTCTTGTGTATCATTTGATTTTAGCTCTGCTAAGGGGGAGCTTGTAGCTTCATGACATGAAACAAAAGACATTGATAACACAATAATATAAAAAAAGTTTTTATTCATACTTTCCTCCCATGGTTAATCGTCATATCTTATAGGTGGTTGAATAGGTATCTCCGTAATCGGGGGACACAATATTTAATTGCTTCTCCCTTTTCTCTTTGGCCCCGGCTTTTTCTTTCTTAAGCTTATTCCTATTTTTTTCTCAAGCGTCTCTATGAAAGCTTTATCTCCTAAGGGACGGCCTGTGCGCTCATGTTTTTTCAAAAGTTCTACCTGATTCTTATCTATATCCTCTTTTAAATATTGGCTCCAATCCTCTGTCATATTTTGCAATAGATCATCCTTTAGCCAAGGAATTTTCTCTTTTCCTGTGTGATGGCGGATACTTGACCATTTATAGTTTAAAGCATTTTTTATTATTTTTCCCTCAGTTTTTACTGGATTATTCAGTATATATCTTGCTGCTGTATATAAATGTTTTTCATCCAAGATATAAGAACTAAATCTTCCCTGCCAAAGGTAACCGCGCCATTTTTTTCTGAAATTTATCATTCGTGTATAGTTTCGGTGGGTCTCTCCTATTGCTTTAGCAAGGCCTCTTTTATTTTCTGGAATTGCTATAATATGGACATGGTTAGGCATTAGGCAATAGGCGGCTATGGAGAGATTATTTTTGTCAGAATATTCATTCAGAAATCGTAGATATTCAAGATAATCTTTATTCTGAAAGAAAACTCTCTGGCGGCGGTTGCCTCTTTGTACTATATGATGAGGGTATCCTTCTGCTATAAGCCTGGTTATCCTTGGCATGATTTAGATTATCCCTTCATGATTGTTTTGTCAAAGAATTAAGTATTGTGTCCCCTGAATCATTTTTCTATTATTTTATCAAAAAGAATATTAAATTAAATATCCACTTGCTAATCGTCGAATTAATAATCCTCGGAGAAAAAAATGCAATTATTATGATGACAATTGGTATTTTAAAAGAAAGTTTGACGTCTTTATCGTTAAATATTGCTTTTATCTTGGGTTTGTTTAGATAGACTAATAAAAATATAGTGTAAATTAGGAAAATAAGCAAAGGTAAAGCATAAAAAGGGTCAGGGTTTATATTTACATCTGAATAAAGCATTGCGTCAATTATTGTCAATAGTGCTCCAAAAAGATGCACTGCTATTATCGTAATGCACGAAAATAATGCTAATTTCCTACTATAATTTTTCATACGTATCATTGATATGCCTGAAAACACTAACATCCCCATATATATATATCCTATACTAGCCGTCAATCTACCTATTATAACCGACATAAATTCATCATAAGCATCATGAAAGCCATAATCACTAACCAAACCTAAAATAACCCCTAACAAAAAATTCGGAGCAAGAAGAACTAGAAACCATATTCCAAATAAAATATTCAATATTCCTATCATCCTTATTATAATTTGTTCTTTAATAGCCATGTTTTTTCTCCCCTTAATTTTACATTAAATATCCCTTACATCAATAATCCGTTCTTGGCGGCGGTATCCTTGGTGGTGGCGGAATATCTATTGGTTTTACTTTAATATTTACCGGCGGCATAGGCATTGGGATAGTAGGATTTATCATTTGGTTCATTCTGCCAATATCTATCCCTCCGTAAGGTACAGCTTGCAATGTCCATTGAATATTACTATTTGTATTTATTTCTGGCATAGGTATCTTTGTGTAATCCGGGGGCAACAATCTATCACTTATCGTACCAAAACGCATTTCAGGAATATTTATAGGTTGATGATTTAGAAAAGAAGTGGGGTTTACTCTGAAATTCCCACCTTGCAAAAGTCGTTGCTGTTGAAAATTAAAGCGTAAATCAGACGTTCTAAACGCTGGCGTTTCAGGCCTAAATAAACCTTGATCATTTACTATCTGTGGCAAAACAAACCTCGTAAATACTCTATCCTCAAAAGCTTTATTTAATGAATATTCCCACCATTGCGTATGAGATATGTTAGGAACTTCTATGTTATATTGAGGAGGATTAGAATCTAAAGACCATTGTGAAATACGGTCAGCTGGCGACCAAAGATTCTTAAAAGTTACATTGCTCCATTTGCTTGTCAATTCAGAAAGCCCTCTGTTAGGAGCCGCACCCATGCCTTCTATATCAATTTTAATACCTCTAGTGGCAGCCATAGCAAAAGCATCTTTTACATATTTATTTTCGGTAAGGAGTACTTCACTTATTGGATTAGCCCAACTATGCAACCGTAAATATACATCTGCATCAAACCTTACCGCTTCTTCTACAGTTGTCTTAAAAAATTTAGCAAAACTTTGTTGTGCTTGTTTAGTATCTATTATCCTACCTGACCAATTAAAAGCCTTTATTTCTGATCCTATTTGTATTAGTTTATTTTTTTCTAGATGTTCATTTGACCAATCTGTGTCATGGTCTCTTCCTTTGAAAAATTTGATTGGATCTTTTTCAATATAAACTCCCGGAACTAAAATATCTATTTCTGTTATTTCTCTAGCTGACTTTAAGAATTCTCCTCCTCTACCATTTATAATAAGACCCGAAAAAAATCTCATATTCGAATCTGAATGTGTTTGAGAAATCTCATTAAACCTTTTATGTACTTCAGGATATAAATTAACTTTATCTCCTAACGATAAAATACCGGCTCTCCTTACATAAGGATTAGGATCATCTATAAGTGTCATTAGTGAATCTCTTATTTGCGGAGTATCAAATTTTCCTAAAACAAGAGCCGATCTATACCTCACCTGCCAAGCGGGATCTTTGACTGCAGAAAGAACTGCATCATTTACTTGAGGATTTTCTGATAAACCTAAAGTTCTAATAGCGGCTTCTCTTACTCTAAAATCAGAATCTCTGATGAAAGGTTTAATTGTTGATATTAATTGCGGATCTTGGGCTATCCTTGTTCCTAAACCACTTATGGCGCTGCTACGTATTAAAGGATTTTGATCACTTAAAGCATTTTGTAGAAGAGTTCGCATAGATGGCGAATTTATTTGAGCTGCAGCAAATATAGCACTTTGTCGTAATTGTGGATCATTACTCCTAAAATTATCTCGCACAACCTCTATCACTTGTGGTTGATTAATTCCGGCTAAAGCAGATATAGCTGTTGAACGTATTAAATTACTTGAATCTGTTTTAGCTAAATGAATGAATCTTTCGGTTAGCTGCTGATTTTGAGAAACTCTATCGGCAAGAATTCCAGATATAGCTAACCGCACTCTTGGATTAGAATCTTCTAATTGGATCGCTAGTTCATCTAACGGCGCATCAGGTATTTGTCCAAAAGACATTACCGCTGCTTCTCGGACAGTTGGAACTTTATCTTGGATTAAAACTCTTACCGAATCAAGCATCTGAATATCTTGTCTTACTCCTAAAGATAAGGCTAAAGACTCTCTTATTTCAGGGTTATTATCATAGGCTAACGGCTTTATTAATGATGCTGTTTCTGGAATATTCATCGAAGCTAATGATATCACAGCTGCCTGCTTTAAGGCAAGTTCCTGACTCTGCAAATAAGGCGCTAGTTGATTAACTGTCCACTCAGATTGGGTTTTGCCTAAATTCAAGATAATAGCTCTCTGGGTAGCGATGTCTGAATTATTTAATATTCGATTGATTGGAATCCTTAACTCCGGATAAGTATCGATATGCGGAGAAAGGGCTACTGCTGTAGTATGGGATATAGCTCTTGAGGGATCATATAATTTTTGTTTTAAAGCATCTAATACAGCCGGGCTTTGGCCTAATTTGCCGGCTGCAATAATTATTGCCGTTTGTCGGATACTTTCTCTGACATCTTCGGTCATCTCTATTATCTCACCTAATGCAGTAGTATCTGAATATTGACTCATATATAAAAGAGCGCTCTGGCGCATTTGCCAATCCCGGCTGGTTAAAAAAGCAGCTGCTCTATTGCGTACCCGTTTATCTTCAATGCCTCTTAAGGCCTCCAAACAAACCATACTTACCTTATTATCGCTTTCTTTTTCTAAAAGCTCAATAACTTTATTGGCTAATTGGGTATTTTCATTTAATTTTCCCGATAAAAGGCTAACCGCAAGCATCTTAACCGAAGGTTCTCTGTCAGATAAAGCTTTCTCAATTCTGGCTTGGGCATCCTGAGCATCAAAATAACTTAAAACAACTAAGGTAGTCTTTCTTAATTCGGTATCAGAGGTTTGGCTTTTCTCTAGTATAATTTCTAAAGCTCGGTCTCCTTTAATTTCAGCTAAAACCAATATTGCGGTTTTTTTAATTTCTCTATCTGTGGTTCTATTAAAAACTTTTTCAATATGGCTAACATTAGCTTGATCGGCCAATCTAGCTAAAGCTATTAAAGATTCAATTACTACTTCTCTATTACTATGAGTTAAATTGGAAATAAAAATATTACTAAACATCTTATCTTGTCTTTGTCCCAAAGCCCAAATAGCAGCGGCTCTTACTTGAGGATTAGAATCAGAAGCAGCTTGCATTAATTGAGCCTTTGCTTTTTCAGTATCAAATTTTCCTAAATTATAAGCCGCGCAAGCCCTTGCTTGAGGGTTATATTTATCTGAATCTCTTAAACAGCTGATAAGATAATCTATTGATTCCTGATTGCCCAACTGAGCTAAGGAAAAAGCAGCAATCATTCTGATATGGTCTTTTATCTGCCTTCCTGCGCTATCGGGCATTGGATAAGTAGGGTACCTCCAGTAATAAAACGGTTCAAATTCTCCACGTAATCCTTGAAATAAAAACTTTTCTCCCCGATCATCACCTAAAGCAGCAAAATATCTTGCGGCATAAAATGAGAATTTAAAACCTCCTGAGTTAAAAAGCCTGATATATCCTTGGTGAAGTTCTTCTTGAGTTAGATTGATTAGCTTTAAAAAGCTAAAAGGTTCTAGGTGCAATGGATTACTTAAATCGGTATGCAAAATTAAACAGCCGTCAATTAATTGCTCTCTTTCTTTGGAGCTTAAACCCTCTAATTTACCTTCCAAGGCACTTGGGTCGGTATCGTATAATAATTTATAACTGGTAGCCAACATAATATAATTGTTAGAATTTCTTGCCTGCTGCGCCATCCTAAGATAAGTATCTCTCATAATTTGCTGTCTGCTGGCACACCCGCTACTAAAAAACATTGGCAATACAGTTAAAAACAACAATAAAACTCTGCCAACAATAAAATTTCTAGGCTGTTTTGATACTTTCTTCAAAAATTTAAATAAAGTAAATCCTCCGATAAAAACCAAAACCCACATTAAAGTTTGGCCTGAAAATAAAAAAGGTAACAACGCAAACCCAAAACTATACAATCTAGTCCCTTTATTAGGTTTTCTAAAATCAGCCAAAGCTCTTCTGGTGTCTTTAATTGATAAGGAAAATATTTGCCCAAATACATCTTTTAGGCTCTGGGCCTCATCTAAAATTGCTCTCCAATTATTCTGCATAATTTCTCTATCTTCGGTTTGTCCAAAACCAATTCTTGAAAATCTTTTCTCAAAAAGTTCCCGGTTAAAACCCTCTAGAGGAATATGGCGATGGCCGCTTAAATATTTTCTGATATCATTTATCAAGCTTCCTAAACCATACCTAAAAGACCTAACCCTTACTTTATCAGTATCATCGCTTATTACTTTAGGGCTAAGTAAATCATTAAAGGTCATCAACTTATCTAATAAATCTTTCAATTGTTGCTGGTGTCCTTGTTTTTTTAATAATTTTACCTTTAGCTTTCTTCCGGGAATTTGAACAAGTTGCTCTTCTTGCTCATCTTTTTCTTCTTGAGGCATTTTTCTTTTAGGTAGAAAAGTTATTACATCATTGTTTTTCAAAATAGTTCTTTGGTAATTTGATTTTCTCTCCCGATAATCACTCATCCCGGTATTAGACCACCACTTTTTTTGGCCGTTTAAAGTAACTGCTATATGATGAAGGTCAACATAGCAATCTTCTAAAACATCGAGCAGGGCCGCGCCTTGAGGAATTAACATCTTATGTGAATTAACACCTACCTCTATAGTATCGCTTACTAAAACCGGCTTAACACCTAAAGCCTCTAATTCCTGGCGGCGATTTTCAAACTCCTGCATAAAATTACCCATAACATAAGAAAACATAGTTTTTGCCATAAACATACTAGATTGGATAAATTCAACTCCTCTTTTACTTCCAAAAACCTCAATGATTGAGTCGATGATATCGGCTGGCTTATACCCATGAAGGATTAAATTATAAATTGCAGTAAAGGCACTGACTCCGCCATAAAGCACATTATCTACATCGATAACTGTTGCCTTAAGGCCGGCTTTTCTTTTTTTATGAATTATTACATTATCTGGTTTAGGGTCATGAAAGAAAACATCTCCATCGGAAATCAGATAATACATCAGATAGGTCTTAATAGCTACTCTATCACGCTGGCTTGTGGTTAATTTTGCATTCGTCGGTGGGACAATACCTTCGGTAAAAACAATTCTCTCTATCCCTTCTCCGTCAGAAAAAAGATAATAGCCTCCAAAAGGCGGAAATAGATCTAAATCCTTTGCCCGCATACTCTTAGCAATTCCTAAAATATGCTCGGCGTAATCTTGATTGTAAGGGTATCCGGAATCGGTATCCTCAACATCAGGTTTAACTACCTTTACAAAGAACGAAAATTTTTCATGGTCATTTTTTATTTTTACGCTAACCCGGTAAACTCTCTTAAACCCTCCTTCACGATGATAAAAAACATCTTCTTTCTGCACATCTTCAATAGTTAAATCGCTTCTTCGATATATATTATGAAAAACATCTTCAATAACCTGAGGGTTATTTAATATAGCTTCTATTACCCGGTGATCCTCTGCCTCTTCTTGAGCCTGTTTTCTTGCAACTTCCTGAGCTGCTTTTGCCTGCAAAGATTCACCTAAATAAGCCCGGGTAACAAGTAATAGCTCTTCCCACCTAAGGCGCCTAAATTGACCGGGTTTTATATCGCCTAACCCCAAACCATCAAGGTGGGTTCTGGTAACACTTATTAAAGGATAATCAAATTTTCTAAATATTGCTGCTACTTCACGCTCGGATCTTCCCCCAAAAGAAAGCTCAAGGCGGGTTTGTTCTTTACTTTTTTCAATAATCTCAATTGATATCGGTTGAATTTTTTTAACAACTAAATCGCTTCGGCTTGATTTTTCAACTTTTGCTAAAATTCCTTTCTTTATTGAATCAAGATCTCTTTGGCTGACCTGGCCTTTGACTACCACCTCATAAGTCTCACAAACCGGCGGTTGGCTTTCTTTAACATAATCAATAAATTGAGTATTACTGGTTAGGAGAACTATACCTTCGGTATTTTTCCGGGATAAAGTAACCAGATAGAAATTTCTCATTTCAGGAGGAAGGCTCATCCATATCGAATCTCTTTCTCCTGGGGTAACAACCTCCCCTTTTTTCTTATAGTAAATTACAAATTCTTCTGGTTTAAATACAAAATCCGGCCGGTCCCGGTTTTGATAACTGGGTTTTTCGTTAACTGAAGAGCCGGTAACTAGTTTTTCTAGCTCTCTATTTGATTGGTCATCATTGCCGTCTAAGGCTGAAGCCTCATGTATGAATGATTTCTTTAAGCAATTAAAATTATCCCATCTTACGATAACTATTACATTTTTTTTGCTTAAAGATTTATCTGAGGCAATATTGAAAGCAAATATTTTAAGATCGTGTTTTTCTTCAAAGTTTCTTATCTCGGTAATTAGCTTTGGCGGGGCCCTGAGAACGACTGCACCTTTTAAAATATCGGCAATATTTTGATGGTTGTTTTCTTCTAATAAAAGAGCGCTTTCTTTTTGGATATTTTGAAATTGCCATTGGGTTTGATGGGCGGCTATGCTAAATTGAGAAATTATTAAATTTAGTTCTTTTCTTTCTTCTTCACTTAAAGGCCTACTGGAACGGGTTTTGTCTTTTACTCTGTTTTCTTCTAAAGCTTGAGCAACCTCATTCCACTCTTGCATCTCATATAATGCTCGGGGCATTTGGCTAATTGGATCACCGGAATAAAAACTATCTTTATCACCTCTATAACATATAACAACTGGCTCCCCCTCATCTAAAGGATAAGCATCTACTATGTAACCATCTCTGGTTAAAACCCAAACATGATACATGCCCATTTTTTTGTTAACCCAAAAGAAAACATCAGATTCTACACCCTCTCTTTTTAACCTTCTTTGGACTTCAAATGAATGGCCCATGCAAGTTGTTATATGTAAACCGTTTTCAAGAAAGACTTCTTTATGTTTTTGGATAAATTTCCTTGCTTGGCCCCGCCATTTTTCCGTCATACCGCACATACCGGGTGGATTCCTGTGCAAAGGAAAACAGCCGGTGCCGCACCAGCTCATGGGTCACCCCCCGGTTGGTGACAAACCGGACAATGATGTCACCGAACTCGATCATGGCATGGTGGCCCCGGTCCCGCATCCGGGTTACGAATCCGGCCGCAGAATCCGGTGTGATTTTATCTTCGGATTTGTAACAGGTACGGCCCGCCGCTTCAATGGTCAAAAGCAGATCCTCGGGCAGGCTGATGATCTCATACACCTGGTCGATAATTTTCATGCAGTGTCTCCTTGTCTGTATCCCGTTAACTGCACAATAGCATACCAGCCGGGAAAAACCCATGTGATTTTTTTCATTTGCCAACAGGAATAACTGATTATGGCCGCTTTTTGCCTGACTCTGAAAAAAGCAGGAAAACAGAAGGATACCGGGAAC
>CAZGLF010000046.1:0-11375 GCA_964526615.1 uncultured Planctomycetia bacterium | reverse complement strand
CTTTTTTTCCGGCTTTAGCTAGATAATAAGCACATATAAGGCCGGCTGGCCCGGCTCCGGCAATTGCTACGTCAACATCCAGAGCTTTAATTAATTTATCCTTATAAGACTCGATTATTGCTTTTGAAATTACCACCTCGTCTAACATAGCCTCTCCTTTGCTAAAATATTTTATAGTGAAAGATACCTCTCTCCAGTATCGGGCAAAATAACCACCACTTCTTTACCCTTATTTTTCTTTTTTTTCCCTAATTTAATAGCTGCCCAAACTGCCGCCCCACTAGATATACCCGCTAAAATCCCTTCTTCTTGCACCAATTCTCGTGATGTAGTTATTGCATCACTATTATCAACCGATATTACCTCATCAATTAAATTTGTTTTTAGCACTTTAGGAATAAATCCGGCTCCAATACCTTGAATTTTGTGCGGTCCAGGCTTGCCACCAGATAAAACAGCGGAATCTTTTGGCTCAACTGCTATAATTTTAATTTCTGGTTTCTTTTCTTTTAATGCTTCTGCAATTCCGGTAATAGTTCCTCCTGTACCCACTCCTGCTACAACTATATCAACCTTGCCTTCTGTATCTTCCCATATTTCTTTTGCTGTTGTATCACGGTGGATTCGGGGATTAGCAGGATTATTAAACTGTTGAGGCATAAAAGAATTTTTATTCTTTTTTATAACCTCCTCAGCCTTTTCTACAGCCCCCCGCATTCCTTTTTCAGCTGGAGTTAAAACCAATTCGGCCCCAAAAAGCTTTAGGAGCCTTCTTCTTTCTATTGACATATTCTCCGGCATAGTAAGTACCAATCTATATCCTTTTTGTGCACAAACAAAAGCTAATCCTATACCGGTATTTCCACTGGTTGGCTCAACAACTACTGTATTTTGGTTTATTAGGCCTCTCTCTTGGGCATCTTTAATCATCGCAAAACCGATTCTATCTTTAACACTTCCACAAGGATTAAAAAACTCTAACTTACCTATTAAATTTGCCTGTAGCTTCTCGGATATTTTGCTTAATCTCACTAAAGGAGTCTTACCTATCAATTGAATAATATTATCTGCTATCTTCATATTTTACCCCCTTAAATAATCTATTTTACTGTTTCAATTTGTTTTATATTTATTTTTTATATATTATACATTAAAACTTCTTTACCTTTTTCTTTGCATTTTTTTACTAGATCTTCTAAAGTCACGGCACTTAATTTTTCGGATATTGCTTTTCCTAATTCAGCCCAAAGCTCTCTAGTAGCACATAAAGTTGCCCTTGAACATGTAGAAGGATTTTTTGTACATCCCACTAAATCAAAACTACCTTCCAGCACTCCAACGATATCTTCTAAAGTTATTTCTTTCGGGGGCCTTGCTAAAACATAACCGCCCCTAGCACCTCGAAAAGAATGAACTAACCCAACTGCTTTTAAAGGTATAATGATTTGACTTAAATATTTCTCAGATATATCCTCTGTTTTAGCAATTTCTTTCAAAAATACCGGCCCTTCTCCATAACGGATGCCTAATTCTAACATCATTCTCGTTCCATATCTTACCCGGGTTGAAATTTTCATATCTTCCTCCTATTTTAATTACTAGTAACTTTAGTAAATAAATAGTATTTATTACTCAAATTCTATTATGAAAGTTACATTTGTCAAGGATTAATAAATTAGCCCTTTACTTAATTCTTATTTTTTTTAAAAACCTCTCTTTGCCGAACTCTTTAATCGTTAATGCTAAGCGCTGTCTTTTTTTTCCATTAATCTTGTAAAATCTAACCACCTTTTTAATTACCTCAATTACCTCGTCTTCGCTGAATAATCTTTTTAATTTAAACCCGCTATATGGCATTTTACCGCCGCAACCGCCTATAAAAATCCTGTAACCAATTCGGCTTTTATTATCTATCAAAGCCAAGTCTCCATGTATGCCTATCTCAGAAGCCTGCGCTCTGGTACAGGCATTAGGACATCCGGAAATAACAATTTTGAATTTGTGAGGCAAATCCAATCCGCACTCTAAACCAGCCGCTTCTATTTTTTTAAAAAGCGAAAAGGTGTCAACCAAACCTCTCTTACACCAATTATTACCTGGACAGCTAGTAGTTGCTCTTAGGCGGGCACCGGAAGTTCCTGATTTTATATTAGATTTTTTTAATTCTTCTTCCACCTTATCTATGCTCTTGAACTTCATAAAAGGTATCTCTATTCCTTGGCGAACTGTTAGATGAACTATTCCTCTAGCATATTTATTCGCTATTTTAGATATTTGATTCAATTGTTTGAAAGAATAGTTTCCGCAATCGCCCCTTGTCCTTAAAGTAAACAGGCCTTCCTCTTTTTCTTTTAAGAAACCTCTTTTTTTTAATCGACTATAATCAATTGCTTTCCTCTTCATCCTATAAGCCTCTTTTATTTGCTTTAAAAATATCTTCAATAACTTCTAAGGTCTTTTGAATGTCTCTACCGGTATGAGCAAATGATAAAAAATTACTTTCACATTCTGAAGGCGCAAACAATATGCCTTTGTTAAGCACTTTATTGTAAAAATTGATAAAATTACTCTTTAGTTTAGATTTCAAACTGAATATTGAACCATAAGATAAAACATGTATATCGGCTTTATACTTTTTAGCTAAAATGTTGATTTTTTTAGCTAGTTTTTCGGTTAACTTATTTATTCTTTTATAATTTCCTTTCTGACTCTTCAATTCTTTCAATACACTTGCGCCGGCTCTCATTACAAGAGGATTGCCCCCAAAAGTTGAAGCTTGATAAACCCCTCCTGTAGGTGCGATTTTTTTCATTATTTTGTTAGACCCTCCATAAGCACCCACCGGTAATCCTGCTCCGATAATCTTACCTAAACAGATTAAATCTGGTTTAATACCAAGATTTTTGGATATTGAACCATATCTAAATCTAAAACCGCTTACAACCTCATCAAAAATTAGTAAGCTTTTATACTTTTTAGTCAAAACTCTTAAATATTCAATATATTCCCTATCAGGAGCCTCAACACCAAAATTAGCCCCTACCGGTTCGATAATAAGAGCTGCTATTTCCGATTTATATTTTCTAAAAACCTCTTTTATTTCATCTCTGCTTTTATTTTCCACTACTATGGTATCCTTTAAGAAATTCTCGGGAACCCCTAAACTACTCGCAATATTAAATGTTGCTAACCCCGAACCACCGTCGGTTAGTAAATAATCGGCGTGGCCGTGATAAGAATGCCTAAATTTAACGATTTTATCCTTACCGGTATAAGCCCGTGCTGCCCGAATAGCACTCATTACGCTTTCTGTTCCGGAATTGACGAAACGAATCTTCTCTAAATAGGGAATAGCCTCTCTAACAAGCTTTGCAAATTCTATCTCCGGATAAGACGTCATGCCAAAGCTTAGGCCCTTGGTTAATTGTATTCTTAAGGCTTTGTTTATTCCGGGATGATTATGCCCTAAAAGCAATGCCCCCCAAGATAATACATAATCGATATAAGGCTGATTGTCATAGTCAAAAACTTTTTGCTTTCTACCTTTTTTGAGCAGTAATGGGTCTCTTTTTACATACCCAAAATAACGCACCGGACTGTTAACACCTGCTACTAGGTATTTTTTAGCCTCGCTTAATATCTCTTTACTTTGTAATCCTAAATTTTTTTCCATTTAAACCATCCACCTTAGTAAATCTTTTGCATGATAGGTGATAATTAAATCTGCGCCTGCTCTTTTTATTGAATTTACTATTTCAAAAACTATTTTTTTCTCATCCCAATATCCTAAAGCAGCGCCTGCTTTAACTAAAGAATATTCGCCGCTCACATTGTATGCTGCTAAAGGATAATTAAACCGTCTTTTGGATTCTTTTATAAGGTCTAAATATCCCAAAGCCGGTTTTACCATAATAATATTTGCCCCCTCGGTAATATCTTGTTTAAGTTTTTCTAAAGCAATTCTATCATCGCAATAATCTAATTGATATGAGCTGCGATCACCAAACTTAGGTGCTGAATCAGCAACATCTCTAAAAGGTCCGTAAAAATTCGAAACGAATTTTGCTGAGTAGCCTAATATTTTTGTACCCTTATAGCCGTTATCATCTAAAACCTTGCGAATTGTTTTAACCTGCCCCTCTACCATAGCAGAGGGTGCGACATAATCAACGCCGGCCCTTGCTTGTGTAAGGGCTATTTTCCCCAAAATATTTAAAGTTTTCCTTCTATCTATTTTAGTTTTCTCTCCAATTATTCCGCAATGCCCATGTTTGAGATAAGAACATAAACAAGTATCGCTGATAATTTTTAAATTTTTAAATTTTTTTTTCATTTCTCTTATTGCAATGGCTGAAACACTACCATCTTCATAAGCATATTTTCCTTCTAAGTCTTTATTTTCCGGTACACCAAAAATTAATATATACCTTAACCCTTTTTTTATTAAAGTCTCTGTCTCTTCTAATAAAATATCCGTAGAATATTTATAAACTCCCGGCATAGAAGAAATTGCTTCTTTTACCTTATTGCCTTTTTTAACAAAAACCGGTTGAATTAAATCCTTAGCTTTTATTTTATTAGTTATCATAATAAGTTTTTTCCTGACTAAAATTTACTACTTCTCCGACTATCAATACCGCTGGCGCTCTAACTTTAAATTCTTTAACCTTAGATTCAATATTGGATATCGTTCCTTTAACTATTCTGGCCTCCTCTGTTGTAGCTTTTTCAATAAAAGCACAAGGAGTATCTACGCTTCTCTTACTTTTATATAGCGCTTTAAGTATATTTGATATATTTCCAACCCCCATAAGATAAATTAAAGTTCTACATTCCGGTACATCAATTCGAGCGTTTACATCTTTTTTTCTCCCTGTCAATATAGCTACTGAAGATATTTCATTTTTTACAGTCAAGGGAATGCTATAGCTTTCAGGGGCTGCTATAGCAGAAGTTATTCCTGGAATTACTTCGACATTTATGCCTTTAGTTCTTAAATAACTAGCTTCTTGATGGCCCCGACTGAATATAAAAGGATCCCCTCCTTTTAATCTAATAACCTTTTTATAGTTTAAAGATTTTTTATAAAGTAATTTATTGATCTCTGATTGTTTTTTGAGATGAAAACCGTTTCTTTTTCCAACACAAATTTTTTCACATTTTTTCCTAGTCTTTTTCAACAGCTCTTTAGGAGACAAAAAATCATATAATAAACAGTCTGCCTCCTTTAAAGCCTTTAATCCTTTAACTGTTATAAGCTCGGGATCACCGGGGCCAGCACCTATTATATATACTTTGTGATTTTTACTTTTTATAAACTTCTCAACCATCTTATTAATCCTTTATTCTCTTTTAATACTTGTAAAGCCAACCGCCCCTGCAAAGGATGTGGCTTGATTACACTAAAAGGTAATATCTCAGAAACTTGATTTTTTAATCCCAGCCTTACCATCGCTGCATAAGCAACTATTACTGCATCATATTTCCCTTGATCTAACTGCCTTAATCTTTCGTCAACATTCCCGCGGATATCTTTAGTTATTAAATCCTTCCTGTATTTCTTTACGGCCTTACTCCTGTTTACACTGCTTGTTCCAATCACCGAATAAAAAGCAAGGTTTTTTAAGGTCAAATTATTTTTGCTCACCAAGCAATCATATTTACTTATCGAATTGGTCTTAAGAGCTATTGTTAAATCTTTTGGCATATCTTCTTCCAGATCTTTGGCGCTGTGCACACCTATATCTATCTCTTTTTTTCTTAAAGCCTCTTCAATTTCATAGGTAAAAAAATTAGAATTCTCCGTTAACCTTAAAGGTGTCTTTTTATCTTTGTCTCCTTTTGTGGCAATGGTTATTAATTCAGTTTTATTCCCTTTAAGAATTTTTATGGCTTCCCGGCCTTGCTTATACGCCAATAAGCTTGTCCTTACTCCTATTTTTATAATTGCATTCATTGACATACTCCTTAATTGGTTTTATGCGCTGTTTGATAAGTACTTTGGCCAACCCTTTATAAATGATTAAATTTTTATTATGCTGTTTAAATTCCTCCTCCAAGTCATCAAGGTTCATTAAATAAATTCCTTTTATTTTTTTTACTTTTGGGTCAATGTCTCTAGGTAAAGCCAGGTCATATACATATAAATCTTTTTCTCGGCCCTTGAGCGCCTTTTCCAATCTTTTAGATTCTATAATTACCTTAGGGCTTGAAGTAGCACTTATTAAAATATCACAATTTAAAAGAGCTTTTTCTAAATCTTTCAAAAGAAAAGCTCCTCCATTTACCTTCTGAGCTAACCCTCGTGCTTTTTTATTCCTTTTATGTGAAATAAAGTTTATCTTCAGCCCCAGCGATTTATTGGCAGCAAAAAGCTTTGCCACACTACCGGTACCGATTATTAATATATTCTTCTCGGTTTTTACTCCGGTCTTTTTAACTATATCCTGAAAAACGATATCAGATATATTTTTTTCATATCCGCTTATACCCAATTGATTTCTTATTTGTTGTGCAGCAGTTAAAGTTTCTATGCCGGTTAATTTTATCGGCGAATAAGAAATTTTACCGAGCCAAGTATTTAGCTGCTTTATTATTTCTTTTTCGCCTAAAATTTGTGAATGCAAACCGCAAGCAAGTTCTAAAAGATGTTTAATGGCTTTTGGGCCGCTTTTTTTATAGCATGAATTTCTAAATACTTCTGGAAATTTTCCAGCTAAACATTTTGAGGCATCAAGGTATGCTTTTTCATCTTTAAAAATTCCATACAACTCTGCTCTGTTACAGGTGAAAAAAAATTCTGAGCATTGAGCAAAGCTTTTCCATAAACAAGCTATTTTATTGCGCTTATTGCAGGCATTTTCTCGCCTGGTAATATCAGCTGTTTTATAATCTACTCCTATAAGATAAAAAATCATCCCAATTCTCCTTTAAATAACTCTTTAAATCTCTGGATAGCGCCGGGTCTTTACCATCGGTATATACTGCGATTATTCCTTCTTCCGGAAACAAAATAGCTGGGGAAATAAAATCGCTTAAATTTGAATTATCAACTACATTTATCAAAATTTTTTCTTCTTTTGCCCATCCACTTAAACACCGGTTAACTTCTCTGTCATTGGTCGAGGCTATAATTAAATCCGCTTCCTTTAGATGCCGGTATTCCAATGTATCTTTTTCCCAACTGATAAGGCCTTTCTCAGATAAATCCTTTACTCCCCGGTTAGCATAAGGCGAAACCACTTTTATCTTGGCTTGAGTATGCAAAAGTTTTTTTATTTTACGCCAAGCGACCTCTCCTGCCCCAACTACAAGAACATTCTTTTTATCCAAATTTAAAGCTATAGGGAAATACTTCATCTCACTTCTTATTGGTTAAAGGCCTGGTGTGGATACCGCATTCTCCGCCACATTTACTAGTTCCAACCCAACGGCCAGCCCGCTCATTATCATCATTAGTAATTTTAGTACAAGGAGCGCACCCTAAAGACCTGTATCCTTGGGAATATAAAGGGTTTACCTTTACCCCGTAAATAGCTAGGTATTGCCATACTTCCCGTTCTTTCCATATTAAAATCGGGTTGAGCTTTGTTAAGCCTTTGTCCCGTTCCTCTACTTCTTTAAAGTCTGTCCTGGTTCTTCCTTCGGTACAACGCAATCCAGTAACCCAGCATTTTACATTATTCTCTTTAATTGCTCTTTTTACTGGTTTAACTTTTAAGGTGTCACAACATCGATCGGGATCATTTTTATATAATTCAGCCGGTATTTTCTGGTCATTTTTATATACTTTTAATTCCGGATACCTCTGTACTTCTTGGTTCATAAAATTAATGGTCTCTTTTGGTTTAAATCTTGTGGTTATAATAAAACCTCCGATTTTTGGATCAACTTGTTTTGCCAAATCCCACACTAAAACAGAATCTTTTCCTAAACTATTAGCAACAAAAAGATTCTTGCCGTATTTCTGGTGTGCTTCCCGAATAAGTTGCAAAGACCGCTCAACTTTTTGTTTAAAATTAAGTGTTTCAACCAACTCTTTTATATCTTCTTGTCTTTCCAATAATAAGCTCATCTTTACCCTCCTTTTTTTAATTAAGTTAATTAAATGTGATACTCCGGCCCCTTAAGAACTCCGAATTTAATTTTATTCCAAATTCTTTCATGTAAATAATAGAGTAATATCTTTACGGCATTAGCGCTAATTCCAACCACCAGTGACTCCTTCACATCTTTACTGTAGATGTAAACAGCAATTACAGTAACCGCAAATGCTATAACTCTCCAACTTAAAGACTTCAAAAAAGATCGTTTAGGATGATCCATTAATCACTTCTCCCTTATTTACTAGTTAATCTATTCTTTTAATAGTATATAAAAGTAAAAAATAAAGAGCTGAAATATAGCTCTATAAATCTACACATTTTAAATACTACTTTCTCTACTACTTTAGTAGTAATTAAAATATACCATATCTTGGATTTTTGTCAATAGTAAAATTTTTATTTTTTTTCTTGGATTCCTGTCTTATATCCGGCCTTTTTTAATTGCCTTTCTTTACCCCAAGAATAGATAACCGGAACTAAAAAAAGATTACTCAAGGTAGCTGTTATTAATCCCCCTACTGTTGGTGAAGCCATGGGTTTCATGAATTCCGAGCCTGTTCCGGTTGAAAGCATAACCGGCAGTAAAGCAAGTATTGTAGTGGTGGTGGTCATCATTGCAGGCCTGACTCTCAGCAAACCACCTTTAATAACCAAATTGCGTATATCATCTACTGTTTTAGGAGTTTTTTTCTTAAACAAATCATCCAAAGTAGATAGTAAAACTACGGCATTATCGGTTGCTACCCCAAACAGAGCAATAAACCCTACCCAAACAGCAGTAGAAAATTTGAAACCTAATATGAATAATAGTATTACACCTCCGATAAGCGATACCGGTATACCTGTTGAAAGTACCAATAAAGAGCTAAAATTCTTAAATGCCATATAAAGCAATAATAAAATTATTCCCAAAGCTATCAGTAATGAGGGTACAAGCCTCTTGCGTGATTCCATCTCAGATTCAAATTGGCCTGACCATGAAATATAATAGCCGGGCGGCAATACTAAATTGCCGTTTTTTATTTCTTTGTCTACCTCCTTTTTTGCCTCATTTACAAAATCTATCAGCCCTTGTTTATCTTGGTCAACATTGACAAAAACTCTCGCATAAGTAAGAGTGTTTTCTGAGTTAATAACAGCCGGGCCGGGAGATTTTTTTAATTTCGCAACCTGAGCTAATGGAATATGCATGCCTTCTTTAGCCGGAACAAAAATACTCTCAAGCGCCTCAGGGCTATCTCTTAGCTCTCTCATATACCTAATACGTACAGGATACCTTTCTCTGCCTTCAACGGTTGTAGTCAAATTCATACCCCCTATTGCAGTCATAATAACATGCTGGATATCACCTACTTTTATTCCGTATTTGGCTGCTTTTTCTCTATCAATATCTATCTCAAAATACGGCCGTTCTGAAGTCCGCTCAGCATACGGGCTAACCGCACCTTCTACCCTGCTAACGATACCTTCTACTTTTATCGCTATATCTACTATTTTATTTAAATCCGACCCAAAAACTTTTATGCCTACTGGCGTTTGTATTCCCGTTGCTAACATATCAATTCTATTTCTTATGGGTTGAGTCATAATCGGGCTTACCCCGGGCATCCTTGTTTTTTCCTGAATTTCTTTTATCAGTCTTTCTCTTGTATAGCCTTTACGCCAAAATTTTTTATCCTTAAGATGTATTATTGTTTCTATCATAATCACCGGTGCCGGGTCAGTCGCAGTCTCAGCTCGTCCTAATTTCCCGACTGCCCACTGAACCTCAGGAAATTCCTCTTTTATTATAATATCCTGTTTTTCCATCACATCCATAACTTGAGTTAGAGATGCTCCTGGCAAAAGAACCGGCATAAATAAAAGATCGCCCTCATTTAAAGGCGGCATGAATTCTTGGCCTAAAAAAGAACCACAGATAACTCCCGCTAAAACGACCCCAAGAGAAATCATTATTATTTTGCTTTTATTCTTTAAAGCCCAATTAATTGCGGGTTTATAGGCTTTGTGTAGGCTTTGAGCCATTTTGTTTTCTTCAACAGCTCTTAGCCTGCCTTTTAAAAAATAGTAACAAAGCGTGGGTAAAAGGACTAAAGCAATAATAGCTGCTCCCGCCATAGCAAATGTCTTTGTAAAAGCAAGGGGCCTGAAAAGCTTTCCGGCCTGGCCAGTAAGAACAAAAACGGGTATAAATCCTACAATGGTCGTAAGCAAAGCGAAAAGAACGGGTTTCCCCACTTCTTGTGCTGAAGATATACAGGTATCCAGCCTTTCGTCAGGTTTTAATTTATCAACGCCTAATTCTTTACGCTTGGTAACTATACTTCTATAAATATTTTCTACCAACACACATCCTGAATCCACCATAACTCCTATGGCTATAGCGATTCCGCCTAAAGACATGATATTTGCATCTACACCTATCAAGCGCATCAATACGAAAGAAATCAAAACTCCTATAGGCAAAACCATAGATATAACTACACTGCCCCCAAAATGCAGCAGGAATACTAATATGACAAAAACGGTAATAATGATTTCTTGAACAAGGGCATTTTTCAAAGTATCGATTGAACGTAAAATAAGCCCTGTGCGGTCATAAAAAGGCACGATCTCTACGCCTTCGGGCAGCCCTACAGATAACTCTTTTATTTTTTCTTTGATCCCTTTTATGACTTTTAAAGGATTTTCGCCGTAACGCATCAATACTACGCCGCCAGTTACCTCTTTACCCTCTTTATCTAATGCGCCGCGCCTGAACTCAGGCCCTATGGTGACATTAGCAATATTTTTTATGTATATAGGGACACCGTTTTTTGAATCTACTACAATGTTTTCTATATCAGTTATATTTTCTATAAACCCCAAACCTCTTACAATAAACTCAACTCCGCCTTCTTCAAAAACTTTCGCACCCACATCAATATTTGATTTTTTAACTGCCCCGATAACCTGATGAATACCTACTCCATAACTAAAAAGTTTATTGGGATTTATATCTATTTGATACTGCCGGATATAACCCCCGACTGAAGCAACTTCAGAAACTCCCTTAACTGCATTTAATTGATATCGGATATACCAATCCTGGATAGAACGCAGTTGGGCTAAATCGTAGTCTTTGCCTTCTACCGTATACCAAAAAATCTGGCCCAAGGCTGTTGCATCAGGTCCTAAAGTTACTTTTGCATCCTGGGGTATATCACGCTTGGCGAAATCTAACCTTTCAAGAACTCTTGTTCTTGCCCAGTAAAAATCTGTACCCTCTTC
>CAZGLF010000045.1:0-11590 GCA_964526615.1 uncultured Planctomycetia bacterium | reverse complement strand
ACTATGGCCTAAATACACTTTAACGCCTTCTTTTTCTAAATTTTTAGTATTAGCAGATTCTTTAATGTCGGAACCATGAACTTCTAAGCCCTTCTGCCTTAATAAAAGGGCTAATCCGCTCATTCCAATACCTCCAATACCGACTAAAAATATTTTTTTAGCTCTTAATAATATCTCTTCCATTGTTTCTCAAGATTCTCTAAAGTCTGCAGGTAATAATATTCTTTTGCTAGAGCATCCTCTAGGCTATATCCTTTCTCGATATAAGATATGAAATTAGAAAACTTATACTTGCCATATTTTTTTATAATAAAATCAACCAACGAAAAAGATTGAAAATAAAAGAGGTTTACGAACTCTTCAGATGCTGAATTCAGTTGACTAGTAGTTATCCGGTTTAATTGGCCCAAAGGTATACTTTCATCTTTTTCCATCTTCTTTTTCAAAAATCTTAATCTTTTCTTGTAATCGCCGCCGCCGTATTTATTTTCAACATAGGTTGCGATGCCTTCATCGATCCAGAGCGGCAGCTTCACCCTTCCGGTATACTCTCTAAAAATTATATGGGTTAACTCATGAATAAAAATCTGCTTAAATCTTTTTTGGTTAGGATAGGTATAAATTAATTTTTTATCATAATTTACACAGGCTACCGACCAGGGAGAACATTTAAAACTCTCAAGATAATCTTCTCTATCTTCGGCTATATATATTTGGGCCCTATTGTCCCAAAGCCATAGCTCATCTCTTATCAAATTAAATTCCTGAGTGATAATTCGATAATACTTCTCGGCTATATTTTTTATATCATAAACATAGGAAGAACCCACATCAGGGTCATAATTTATAATAAAGTGCTCGCTGCGCAATTGCCTTAACTCATCATCCTGGGCAAAGAGCGGTATTATTAAGAATATACTAAGTAAGAGGTTTGTTACAAAAATTTTCAAAACTTACTCCTAACTTTATATTTTTGGCTGCTATAGCCATCTGGTCTCTAGAATCTTTATCACTTATCAACTTTTCTAAGTCTTTTTTAAAGCCTTGCCAGGATAAATTAAATTGCTCATGTATCAAGGCTGCTCCTTTTTTCTTAAAATAAAGGGCATTTTCTCTTTGATGGCCCATTCCTTTAGGATGGGGTATTAAGACCGAAGGCAAACCATAAAAAGAAATCTCCCCCAAAGTTATTGCCCCGGCCCGGCAAATTACTATATCTGCACTATTATAGAAAAACTCGATATCGTAAGAAAAATCCTTCCAAAGGGCCTCTTTTTCTATTGTATTATATATTTGCCTAATTTTAAAGTCTTGGGTCCTACCGGTTAGATGCAGGGCTTGAAAATCTAAATCACTCTCTCTTAGAAATTTTATAAATAAATCATTAATAAAAGCTGCTCCCTGACTACCGCCAAAACAAAAAAGGGTTAACTTATCGCTTAAACCTAATTTTTCCCGAGCCTTTTTCTTGTCGATTATTTTAATATTTTCTCTTAAGGGAATACCAATAACTTTAGTTTTAGGATTTTTAGTCTCCCCTTTAAACCCCCGCCAAATTTCATCAACTAAAAAAGAAAGTACTTTATTAGCCCGGCCGAATTTTAGATTAGGCTCATAAATAATTGTTTTTACCCCAAATACCTGGGCAAACAACATCAAAAAGAAACTATCCCTGCCGCCAAAGCCGATAATTCTTTGTGGTCTAACTTTAAATAAAATAATTAAAGCTTCAAAAAACCTCCAAAAAGATTCAATTAAAATATTACGGCGGCCAAAACTTCTGCCAATTACTTCAAAACCTTCTTTTTCAATATGTGTTTTGAGAAATCTAGAGGTTGAGAAAAAAATAATGCTATTACCATTATCTAGGGACTTCAAACTTTTTCCCACCGCTATAGCAGGGAAAATATGGCCTCCGCTTCTCTCACAGGCTAGAATTGTTTTCATATTAAATATATTATTTCTTTACTCTGGAAGCATTAAAAAATAAACCTAATAAAACATAATGTACTACTAAATTGCTTCCCCCGTAACTCATAAACGGCAAGGGCAGCCCTTTGGTCGGAAAAAGCCCGCAGCTTACCGCAATGTTTATCGTTATCTCTAAAAAAAATATAAAAATTATCCCCCAAAGGATTGCGGTTCTAAACTCATCTCGAGGTATTTGAGCAATACCAAACATCTTATGAAATATCACCAAAAAAAGTCCCATCAACCCCAGTGAGCCCCAAAGCCCGAATTCTTCGGCTACTATCGAAAAAATAAAATCGGTATGAGCTGCCGGCAGAAAAGATAATTTTTGTATCCCCTCACCTAAACCTACCCCCCAAATACCGCCGATACCAAAGGCAATTTGAGATTGTATTAGCTGAAAACCTGCCCCCCTGGCATATGAAAAAGGGTCAAAATAGGCAATAATTCTTCTAAAACGGTAAGGATATAACTTTATCAGGAAAAAAGCCGCTATCAAACCGATTATAATAATTGAAATTAAGTATTTTTTACGGGCACCAAAGAGAAATAAAAAAAATATGCTCCAAATCACCCAAAAAACTGCAGTCCCTAAATCCGGCTGCATCAAAAGCAAAAGACAAATTGAACCCAAAATTATTCCCAGTGGTAGGAGCCCGCTTTTAAATTTCTTGATCAAGTGGCGCTTACGGGAGTAATAATCGGCACAATAAAGTAAAAAGGAAATTTTCAATATTTCTGAAGGCTGAATATTAAAGCCCCAAAGAGATATCCAGCGCTTTGCACCTCCGGCTTTTTTTCCGAAAAGAATAACCCAAATTAAAAAAAGTATTGTTATAAGTAAAAATTCTTTATTATATTTTTTTATAAACTCTAAATCCAGCAACAAGGTGAGAAAAAATAAAATCAAAGCAATAAATAAAAACAAAGCTTGTTTTTTAAAAAAATAAGCCGGATCAGATACTGTCTTTAAAGCATGGATACTCGAAGACTCATATATCATCAAAAGCCCAAAAAGACTTATAGCAAAAATGGAAATAAATATAAATTTTCTTTGGCTATTTAGGTTTTCTTTGTTTATTTGTTTGGGGTATAAAGTGAAGATTTTTCTTAATTTTTCCGACATATTATTTATCTGGCTTGGTAAGTCAGAAAGAGAGCTAAAACACCTTAAACGGCTATATTAACCACTCTCTTTTCGATATAGATAACTTTTTTAGGGGTCTTGCCCGAAAGAGCATTTTGTATCTTCTCTAAAGACAAAGCCTTTTCTTCTACTAATTCCCGAGACCAATTTGAATCAATAATCATTTTATCTTTAACCTTCCCGTTAACTAAAATAGCAATTTCGACTTCTTGTTTTTTTAAATACTCTTGATTAGGCTGCGGCCATTTTCTTTGAAGAATCGAAGGTTTATAGCCTAATATTTCATTTACTTCTTCGCTGATATGCGGAGTAAACGGCGAAAGTAAAGCAAAAGTGGTATCAATAACTTCTTTAAGCAAACTTTTTCGCAAAGAAGAAGTTGAAGTAGTCTTGTAAGTTTGGTTTATCAACTCCATTATCCGGCTAATTGCAGTATTGAATTGAAAATTGCCTTCTAAATCTTTGGTTACTTCTTTAATAGTAGAGTGAATTTTCCAGAGAAGTTCTTTTTCTTCTTTATTGAAATCTTTATCTTCCTCCGGTTGGGTTTCTTCAGACAACATATCCACCAAACGAAGAGCTCTTTGAATAAAACGCCAAATACCCATAAGGCCTTCATCCTGCCATTCAGCGTCTTTCTCCGGAGGGCCCATAAACAATATGTAAAGACGCATGGTGTCGGCACCATATTTATCGATGATATAATCCGGTGCCACCACATTGCCTTTTGATTTAGACATCTTAGTACCATTTTTTACGATCATACCTTGAGTAAATAGACGCTTAAAAGGTTCTGAAAAATCAACCAGCCCTTGATCTTTTAAAAACTTATTAATAAAACGTGAATACATCAAGTGTAATATCGCATGCTCTACTCCCCCAATATATTGATCAACCGGAAGCCAGCGATTAACAGCTTTTGTTGAAAAGGGCTTATTATCTTGCTTTGGGCATATGTAACGCAAATAATACCAGCTGGAATCAACAAAAGTATCCATGGTATCGGTTTCTCGTTTAGCATCTTTACCACATCTTGGACAAGTAGTATTAATAAACTCCTCAATATAAGTTAAAGGCGATTGTCCGGTTGGTAAAAATTCCTTTACTTCAGGAAGGATTACCGGTAAATCCGAATCAGGGACCGGCACCTCTCCGCATTTTTTACAATAGATAATCGGAATCGGTGCACCCCAGTAGCGCTGACGGGAAACTAGCCAATCTCTTAATTTATAGTTAACGGCTCTGATTCCGATATTTTTCTTTTCCATATAATCGGCTATTTTTTCTTTAGACTCTGGGGAATTCAAACCATTAAAGTCTGAGGAATTAATTAAAGCTCCCTCGCCTTCATAAACCTGTTCTTCTAACTTATCATCGCAGCTTATGACTTCTCTTATTTCTAAATCATACTTTTTGGCAAAATCATAATCACGCTTATCGTGGGCCGGAACACACATGATAGCACCGGTCCCATAGCCGGCTAAAATATAATTGGCAATCCAAATCGGCACCTTTTCTTGGTTCATCGGATTTATCGCATAACTTCCGGTAAAAAATCCCTCTTTAACTTCTGGTTCTAAGAGACGGTTGGAAGACGCCTCCTTTTTAAGTTTTACGATGAATTTTTCGATTTTTTCTTTATCCGGTGAATTTTTTATCAATTCTTCGATATCCGGATGCTGATAGTTAAGCGCCAAAAAGGTTGCCCCGAAAATAGTGTCTACCCGGGTAGTAAAACAATTTAACATTATATCGCTGCCGGAAACCGGAAATTTTATCTCTACCCCAGTTGACTTTCCAATCCAATTGCTCTGCATAGTCTTAACTCTTTGAGGCCACTGCTGAAGAAAATCTAAATCGTCTAATAATTTTTGAGAATAATCGGTTATTTTAAAAAACCATTGTTCTAAGTTCTTTTGATTGACTTCAGTTGTGCATCGCTCACACTTTCCATCAATCACCTGCTCATTAGCCAAGACTGTCTTACAAGAATCACACCAGTTAACTGGCGCATTTTTACGGTAAGCTAAGCCTTTTTCATAGAGTTTGGTAAATATCCATTGGGTCCACTTATAATAATCCGGTAAACAAGTGGTTACTTCTTTGGACCAATCATACCCCAAACCCCAACTATCGAGTTGCTCCTTTATTCGGGTAATGTTTTTTAGAGTCCAGTCGCGAGGGTGAATTTTACGTTTAATGGCCTGATTTTCCGCTGGCAACCCAAAAGCATCCCAACCCATTGGGTTTAGCACCAAAAATCCTTGCATTCTTTTATAACGGACGACCGCATCTCCGATTACATAATTTCGGGCATGGCCGACATGAAGTTCACTGGAAGGATAAGGAAACATCACTAGACAATAGTATTTTTCTTTTGAAGAATCTTCGATATTAACTTCAAAAGTCTTATTCTTCTCCCAAAACGACTGCCACTTCTTATCAATGTCTCTGGTATATTCCATATCTTTTATTTATTATCTTTATATAGCCTTCTCACAGTATTTAAATTTTCAATATCATCTTCGATCTTAACCTTGGGCGTTTCTAATATAAAAGGTAAATTTCGTAACTTAGGGTGATTGAGTATCAAAGAAAATCCTTTTTCCCCGATTTTACCCTTACCAATTGCAAAATGCCTATCTCTTAAAGAACCTAACTCTTCATTGGTATCGTTAAGGTGCACTACGAATACCCGCTTAATGCCGATTTCTGTATCGATATGCCGCAATAGGTCATTTAATCCGATAGCGTTATCTATTTGATAACCAGCGGCCCAAGCATGAGCAGTATCCAAACAAAGGCCGATGTTGGAGGGCCAATCTAAGGTTTCTAGAATAAATTTTTGATCTAGAAAATCCGAACCAAACCAATGGCCGCTACCAGATGTATTTTCCAGAAGTATTTTAGTCTCAATTCCTTTGGTGGCTTTTAAAATTTTCTTTAAAGCATTGGCTATTCTTAATAGGCCGCCACGCTGAGTACCGCCTTTATAAGAACCCATGTGAGTTACCAAATACTGGGCACCTAACTTATTGGCTTCGATCAAATCGGTAATAAAATCTCTTATAGTGATTTTGTAAAAAGTTCTTTTTGTCGAAGCTAAATTAAGAGTATAGGGTATATGTATAATAACCGGCTTGATCTTTCTAGCTCTTACCTCTTTCCGGAAAGCCTCAATATCCTCTTCACTCAAAGAACCTTTTCTCCATTGCCGCGGATTACGGGAGAAAATTTGCATAGTATTGCAGTTTAGCTCAGCTGCTCTCTCTGCGGACTTAGAAATACTGCCTGCAATAGATACATGAACTCCAAGTTTTAACAAAATCTTCCTTCTTTTATTGCTAATCTAAGTATGGTGGAGCCGAGGGGATTTGTATACAATCTGCCCGAAGGGCAGGGCTGCGAAGCAGCAATCATTGTATCCAAATAAGCCTCTCTCTCAATCATTATCCTTTATTTTGTAAGACACTTTTATTCTGATAATATAAGTTATGGAGCCGAGGGGATTTGAACCCCTGACCTCAACACTGCCAGTGTTGCGTGCTCCCAACTGCACCACGGCCCCATTTAGATAGATTCACCTAATATTATTTAGATAAAGAATATTATCATCTACTTGATAAATTGTCAATTGACGCATTCGCTTGCAAATACCGTCTTTCCACCCCGTAGGTGGAAACGGTGCCAATTCTCCTGCCGAACACCGCGTTTCCACCCCGTAGGTGGAAACGGCAGGTGGAAACGATGTCATAACAATATGCATATTGCCAAAGGGTTGACAAAGAATTTCAACGATGCTATGATTTTTACCTAATCTGTCACAGTGGTAACAGCAACTCTTGCAAAGCAAAACAACAAGCTCTTTATTGGCTTAGTTATTCCCACAATAGTTCTTAAGACAATTGAAAAGTTTTGTTTATTGAAAAAGTTTTCATTCGGTCGATTACTTTATGCCGGAGTGGTGGAATTGGCAGACGCGCGGGACTCAAAATCCCGTCTCCGCAAGGAGGTGAGGGTTCAACTCCCTCCTCCGGCACCACAAATTTAGGCTCACCTTATATTTTTATTTTAAAATAACCAATACTTACGGTATAATTAATGTATGTTGGAGAACAAAAAAGACTTGAACCTAGATATTAACTTACCTTTTTTTACCTCCTCAGGCCTGTTTCGTTTTTTTTTCTTAACTATTGGCCTGATTACAATTATATATGGCAGGATTTTCTTAATCGAAACTGGTTTCATAATCGAATCCCTGTATATCTTGCTTATCGCTTTAGCTGGCTTTTGGTTCGGCTTAAAAGGAGGGCTAATTGCCGCTACTATCTCTCTATCGGTATTTGTAGCTGAGGTTATCCTGTCAAAAGATTTTTCAATGGTTAATTTTATCGCCAATACCTTATTACCTCGCTCAATTATATATTATTTTACCGGTATAGCTTTAGGTTCACTATCGGAAACCGAAGAAAAATTAAAGCGGAAACTGGAATTGCTGGCTCAATATGATGACCTTACTAACTGTTTTAATTTTCGCCACATCATGAAACTGTTAAAATTAGAAATCGAACGCTGCCGACGTTACAATAAAGAAATGACAATCGCAATGATAGATATTGATTACTTCAAAAATATAAACGACACCTACGGCCACCTAGTAGGAAATCATGCCCTTGAGGTTATTGGTAAAATTATCAAGAAAAATCTTAGAAGTGTTGATTATGTTGGCCGTTACGGCGGAGACGAATTCTTAATTGTTTTTCCTGAGATATCGGCCGATAAATCCTCTTTTGCTTTAGGCAGAATTAGAGACAACCTCTCCTTGATAGAGGTTGCCGCGCCTTATTCACGTAAAAAGATAAAACTACCGATAAGGCTTAGTATCGGAGTAGCTTCTTTTCCAAAAAACGGTGAAGATTTAAATGGGTTATTAAGTATGGCTGATTTTGCTGCTTACAAAGCTAAAAATTCCGGCCGCAACCGAATAGTATTTGAACAAAGAAAGTGGCTTAGATTTAAACCTTTGGAAGGGTTAAAACTAGAAATCGCCTTTGCTAATAACAAAGAAACGATAAAGCCTTTAAAAATATTAGACATATCTCAAGGAGGAGCCCAGATACTAATTGACCATGAAATCGATAAAAACTTCTCCTGCCGGATAAGCGTTCTTGACGAAGCTCCATCTAATGAGATACTTTGCGAGATAAGACACAAAGAAAAGACAAAAGATAACAATTGGTGCTTGGGGATACATTTTATTAATCTACCTAAAAACATTCAAAATAAAATTCTTGATCTTCAAGAAAACATAATCAATAAGCCTAAATTAAAAAATAATCCATAAGCCGGTATGAACATTATCAAATTAGATCCATTTCAAAAAGAAGCAATCGAAGCAGCAAAGAATAACTACTCGATAATCGTAAGTGCTCCCACCGGTGCCGGCAAAACCCTAATAGCAGAACGAATTATTGAAGATTGTATCAAAAAATCAAAAGGGGTTATCTACACTGCTCCGGTTAAGGCCTTAAGTAATCAAAAATTCAGAGATTTTTCCAAAAAATACCCTAATCAAGTAGGAATACTTACCGGTGATGTAAGTATCAACCGCAATGCCCCAATACTTATTATGACTACCGAAATATTCCGTAATGCTATTTTAGTAAATCCTCAAGAATTCGCTCATCGTGAATGGGTAGTGTTTGACGAAATACACTACTTAGATGATATTGAGCGCGGTACTGTTTGGGAAGAAGCTATAATATTATTACCCCCTCAGATGAAAATGCTTGCTTTAAGTGCAACGATACCTAATATGGACGAATTTATCAGCTGGTTAAAGCAAGTACACAATTTCCCTACCAAAGCAATATTAGAAAACCTGCGTCCGGTGCCGCTACACTTTTCTTTTCAAGCCAACAATGAGGTTTTTGATAACTTCTCTACCCTGAAAAAGTCTAACCTTCTACGAAGAAGCTTAAAAAATCCGTCTTACCAGGAAAAATATGTCTTTTCAAAACCAAATCGTCTAAAAACGCTCTTAAAAAGAATAAGCACTGCTAAATCATATCCCTGTATTTATTTTACTTTTTCCCGAAGAAGATGCGAAGAATTAGCTCAGGAAACCGCAAATTATGATTTCTTAAGCCAAGATGAAAAAAAACAAATCGGAGAGCTTTTTGATGACCTTTTAAATAAATTCAATATATCCTCTTCCCCGCATATAAGTTTTTTAACTCCGATAATTAAAAAAGGTATAGCTTACCACCATGCCGGGCTTCTTCCGGCTTTAAAAGAAATAATCGAACGCCTTTTTACTAGCGGCTTAATAAAACTCATCTTTACCACCGAAACCTTTGCTTTGGGTATAAATATGCCGGCTAGAACAGTTGTCTTTGACTCCTTAAGCAAATTTTACGGGCGCTACCACAGCTATCTTAAAACCCGGGATTTCTACCAAATGGCCGGACGGGCTGGAAGGCGTGGAATTGATGAGGAAGGATTTGTAACCTCAAGAATAAACCCATCCCATATTGATATAAATTCTTTAGAAGAAATAATCTATGGTGAATACGAACCGATAAAAAGTCAATTAAACTCCTGTTATGCTACTATTTTAAATCTCTATAAACTAATGGGTAATAAAATTTATGATATTTACCCTAAATCCTTTCACTTTTACCAAAGCAAACCTTGGGAGAAAAAAGAAGTTCTAGGTTTGTTAAAAAGAAAATTGGCCCTTCTTAGAAAAACCGGCTATATAAAATCCTCTAGCCAAATAAGTGAAAAAGGCGAATTAGCTTCCAGGGTTTATAGCTTTGAATTAACTATTAGCGAACTCTTTGAAAAAGGATATTTAGATAAGTTAAACGAAAAGGAACTTTTTATCTTAATAACTTCTTTAGTTTATGAACCGCGAAAAGGAGAAAAACGGCCCCGTCTGAATAAAAGGATAAAGATACTTAAAAAAGAATTAAACAGATTTACCCGCGACATCAACAACAAAGAAAAAAGTTTCCGGATTTATCCAAAAACAAAAAGATTCTTCTTTCATTTGTCTGAGATATCCGGACTCTGGATTGAGGGGGCAAAATTTTCAAGAGTAGTTCAATCCTCTTCTATTGATGAAGGAACAGTAGTAAGATATTTTAGAATGGCTATCCAGGTGCTGCGTGAAATTGCTTCTTGCGAAACTATCAATGAAGATTTAAAAAATAAAATAATGAATTGTCTAAGAAAAGTAAATCGCGATGTAGTAGACGCACGCCAGCAATTAAGCCAGGAAATTTAATTAAAGGCGGTTTAACATGAATAAAAAAAATTGGTATTTATTTATCCTGCTAAATTTATTATTGGGTTTTTGGTTTTATTTCGGTGTTAGTGCCCAAGATATAAGCAATAGTTATCCTAAAGAACTCCTAAAAAAATATAATTCGGTACCTAAAAATCAATACCGCAAGCTCTTGGAAAAAGGAAATTCCTGCCTAAACAAAAACCAATTATATGATGCAATAGATTATTTTACCCAGGCTAAAAAATTAATACCTCAAAACCCTGATGCTTACATCAATTTAGCTGCCGGTTACCTGAGTTTGGGAAATTCTACCAGGGCTACAAAGTTACTTAATGAGGCTCAAAAATTAAACCTAGAAAATTACTCTGAAAAATACCTCCTTTTCTATAATCTCGGTATAGCGGCCCATACTCAAAAAAATTATAAAGAAGCAATAAAATATTACTTTAAAGCTATTGAATTAAATCCTTCTTTTACCCAAGCTTGGCAAGCTTTGGAAAAAAGTTCTAAGTATGCCGGCAAAGTTATAAATAGTTCTTCTAATTTTGAAGTTTACCAAGAAGATTACTCTTTCCTAAATCTCCCCAATGCCTCACAAAGTCAAGCTCAGCAAAATTCAATTCAAATTACAAAGGCAACCAAGTCTTTTACAAAACCAAAAACCATCGAAGAAGATAGCGACCCTCAAACAAACGCTAAAAAATTGCTTCAAAAAGGTTCAATAGCTTTTAAAGAAGGTGATACCCAAAAAGCAATATCCCTTATAAACCAAAGTATCGATTTCAATCCAAAAAACCCTCACAGCTATTATCGTTTAGGTACAATTTATGCCTCAATTGATAATTTTACCCAAGCCAGAAAGTTTTTCGAAAAGGCAATAAAATATAACCCTCGCTTCATTAAAGCCTATATAAACTTGGGTAGTTCTTGGGGGAAATTAAAAAAATATAAAAAAGCTCTCTCTGTTCTTCTGAAAGCTGCTAAGCTTGACGATAAAAACCCTAAGCTTTATTACAACATAAGCATGGCTTATCTGGCTTTAGGACATATTGATGAAGCAACCCGATACCTTCAGAAAGCTAAAAACCTTTGCTCCAAGGAAGATACAAAGCTTCTTAAAAGGATAAGGGATATGTCGAAAAAAATAAGAGGGTAATTTCAAAACCACCCTCTTATTC
>CAZGLF010000044.1:0-11768 GCA_964526615.1 uncultured Planctomycetia bacterium | reverse complement strand
CTGCGCAAGGAAGTTAATACTCTGGCTGATAAAACTTTACAAAGCGGGCTTTAGAGGTTTTAGAATAGATGGCTAATTTTTGTAAAAAATATAGTCAAGAAGTTAAAGATAAAGAGATAAAAGAAACTCTTTCAAGTATCCACAAAGACGAAGTTAAACATTGCAGATTAGCCGTAGAATTAATGAATTTAAAATAGCAAGATATATCCAAGCTTAAAATTAATCCACTCCTTTACCCCTAATAAAGTAGAAAAAGCTAAGAAAAAAGTAACCTTAGCCAATTGCCACTTTTGACCGAAAATGAAATAATAAAATAGTTTTGAGGAATATGAGGCGGCGGGTGTTTTGCTGGCAAAGAATAATAAAGAATAAAAGACTAATCAAAATAAGTAAGAAGGTACGGGAAATATTTATTTGCCAAACTGGATGGGAAAATAAATTTGATGTTTCATTTTGGGATGACCGGTTTTCTAAAATACTTTAAAAATATCGAAGATGAACCAAAACACAATAGGTTTTTAATTAAATTTTCTAATGGTTACCATCTCGTTTGGGATAATCAGAGGCTTTTAGGCAAAGTTAAATTAATAGATTCGATAGATGATTTTATCGAGAAAAATAACTTAGGGCTTGAAGAATCAGCTATTTTTGCCCAAAGTGTCAGAGGAAACCTTAAAAGGAGGTATAAGATGAGAATAACCAGTTTGGCTTTTAAGAATAATGAGTCTATTCCTGCCAAATACACCTGTCAAGGTCAGGATATTAATCCGCCTTTAAAAATTGAAGATATCCCCGATGCCGCACAATTTTTGGCATTGATAGTTGATGACCCTGACGCTCCGATGGGAACCTGGGTTCACTGGGTGGTTTTCAATATGTCAAAGATCAATGAAATTGGTGAAGGTATTATACCGGGTAAACAGGGGATGAATAGCTTCGGAAAGAAAAATTATGGCGGCCCTTGTCCGCCTTCAGGGACCCACCGTTATTTTTTCAGGTTATATGCTCTTGATAGCGAGTTAGGTTTAGACGAAGGTGCTAATTGCCAGGAACTTGATAAAGCAATGCAGGGGCATATAGTGGAGCAAGCAGAGATAATTGGTAAGTACCAGAAGAAATAATAATATTTTATTGGCTAGAGGTATTTTCCTGCACAACCTTATTAAACACCAGCATATTTTTATGAAATACTTGGAAAATACCTTAAATTATGCAATAATACCTTTCTTCTTTATTGCGATGGGGTTACACCTTGATTTTGACCGCTTTTTATAATCCTAGATTGTTCTTTATCATTTTATCGCAAGAACCATGATAAAGACCGGTGGCAAAGTTATGGATTGATATTTAAAAGGAGAGGTATGGAAAATAAAAAACGAATCGGTATAGCTCTTATACTATTGGTGATAATTAATTTTTGTATTATTTTTTTTAGTATCCAAAGCGGTATTGAAAAAAATGATGTAATGCTGCGTTTTCGAGAACAAGAGACGGTAACCTTTCTTTCGGCTTTAGCATTAGGTATCATCAGTTTTATAAGCTTAATAACCTATCTTTTAAAGAAAAGAATCCCTCAAATTCAGGAAAGATACAGTTTTTGGTTGTATTCGGCAATCGGCTTTTTTTATCTTTCTATCGATGAATATTTTATGGCCCATGAAGGTATGGATGAGTGGGTTGGTTCGTGGTTTGGTAAAAATATCAAAGAAATGAACCTTGACGGGATAGTGATAGCCTTCTTTGGTTTAATCGCCTTGTTGATTTGTATATATTTTAGAAAAGCTATATTAAAACATAAAGTAATGGTGCCGTTTTTGATTTTGGGCGGTTTTTTTCTTCTTGGGACTGTAGCTTGTCATATGTTGGAAAGAACTCATATTTATATTGAGGTTGCCGAAGAGTCGTCTAAGATTGTTGGAGTTTCAATGTTTTTTGCCGCCTATTTCTTAGGATTATTGTCGTTTCTTGACCGAATTTCAATTAATTATAAAAATGAAGCCTAAAGGGTAAAGGTATGCCGAAAGTTTTCATTAAGGATAGGGATAAAATAAGAAAAATTCTTATTCTTGGTCATTCTAATATTGGCGATGTCTGCTACGATCTTTCAATACTGCGGCCTTTAAGGGAATATTTTAAAAACGCGAAAATAAGTTTTCTTACTTCACCTAAAGCTCAAGATATCCTTACCGTTCATCAAGGGATTGATGAAATCATAATCTTAGATAAGCGAAATAAACATAAAGGCCTGTTCAGGCGGATTGCCTTTTCAAATTTTCTAAGACGGCAAAGATTTGATTTGGTAATAATTCTGAATTCAACTTTAATGCATATATTTCTGAATTGCCCTTATGTTTGGGATATTTACCATAGTAAAAAAAGCGATTTCGATAGTTTAAAAAAACACCCGGTAGATATATACTTTGATTACCTAAGAGCCCGGGGGTTAAAAGCCGGGAAACCAGAATTTAATTTTTCCCTGGAATTTGAAACGAAATTCTGCGAAAGTTTTCTAAAAAAAGAGGGTTTTAGCTATAAAGATAAATTAGTCGGCATTATGCCGATATCAGCCTGGGCAGCAAAAAATTGGCCGCTTAAAAAATGGAATACTTTAGCTACCCAGTTGAAGCAATACGGGGTGAGGATAGTGGCTTTAGGTAAAGCATCAGGTGATGCTTACTCTGAGAATGTAGTAAAAAATATCTCACCTGATATTATTTCAGCAATCAATAAGACCACTTTGCCGCAGGCATTAGCCTTGATTACTTATTGTGATATTTTTATCGGCCCGGATTCAAGTTTTCTGCATTTGGCAAGTTGTTTAGGTGTTGAATCAATCGGCTTGTACGGACCGACCCCGGTAGATTATGTTTATCCTTATTTTCACCGCCAGAATATTATTTGCTCAAAAGATGCAACTAAAGGCAGAACAGCTCTTGGTGAGCCTTCTCCTTTAGATGAGAGGAAAAGCAACTCGATGGACAAGATCAGCGGTGAAGAAGTTTTGTCTGCGGTTAAATCAAAATTAAACCTTACCTAAAAATAAAATCAATTTTTAAGGCCGGTATTTTTCTGGCAACAATGAAAAGGTATCCTTAATATCAGCCTCTTTGAGAGCTTGTTTTATTTGGCTTATCTCTTCATCGGATTTACCGTAGAAAAGATTCCAGAATATCTTCTTTTTAAATTCCGAAAGTATCATCCAGGGGCAGGCATCTTCCCTTAAAGTGTCAAGATGTTTTAGTTTTTCAATCGGTTCTTTAGTTTGATACGCATCTGAATTTAGAAGATGGGTAAAGATTAAGGCATAATAGACATCTCCCATAGCAGTCCAATCTAGTAAACCTTCTTTTTGCATTTCATATATTGCTTTTGACTGCTCAGGCTGGCTTTTATCTTTTAAAGCCGGAGAGTTGATATAAGCATAGGCTAGAGAGCGTTCCAGGTCAGTTAGCATAGCATTTTTTATTTTCTCATAGCCGGCTTTCACCACGTCGTAAACTTGAATTCTCATTCTGGCGTCTTTGATTGCAAAAAGTTGCGGTGCTAATTGGCCTTGAATAGCATCAGCACCAAAAAACGTATCTTTTATTTCGCTAAAATCAAGTTGTATCTGTTGAGCGTAGTCTTCTAAGGTTTTTTCTTGGGCAAACGTTGATAATGAAAACATAAGAGCCACTGCGCAAAGAGCTGATAGGACTTTTACTTTCATAAACACCTCCTTTAATAGCGGGTTAACCAATACTTATTTTTTCTATTATACCACCAATATCTTTAATGCAAATATTAGAAAAAAGCCACCCCCGGGGTGGAAACCGGTTTATGCTTGAAAACGGACTCCTTGGGGGGGCGAAGCTGGTTATATTGACAGATAAATAAAAAAGGTGTATCTTTTGACACTTTTATTTTTAGATCGGCAATGTTATAATTATAATAGTTTTTATGAGTATTTACCAAATTAAATTAATTAAGGAGTGAAAAGCATGGGGGGAGAGAGTGTTAAAATAAGAGATATGGTAATTGATGATTTAGCCGGTGTGGTAAGGATGGGGGAGAAGTTATTTACTTTAAAAGACTTTCCGAATCTTTACCGTACCTGGGATGAATATGGGGTAGTTAATCTATTCCAGGCAGAACCCGAGTTTTCGTTGGTAGCCTATGTTGGCGAAAAATTAGCCGGCTTTGCCCTAGGTTACGTTATTGAAAAGCCGCGCCGTCCCTGGAATTACGGCCATTTAGTGTGGCTTGGGGTTGATAAGCCTTATCAGGGCTTAGGCGTAGCTACTAAGCTGCTTGATTGTTTTCGCGAGAGGATGGAAAAAAAGGGAGTAAGAATAATGTTGGTTGATACTCAGGCTGATAATAAAGTGGCGATAAACTTTTTCAAAAAGCATGGTTTTGCCAATCCCCGTAAGCATGTTTATATGACTTTAAATTTAGATGAGCCTAGTAAAGAATAATGAAAAGGACTTCAATAAAATCCCGGCGACTGAAAAAGCTCTTGAAAAGCCTTATCGATATCTATAGCCCTTCGGGTAAAGAAGAGGAGATACTTCAATATACCTGTGATTACTTAAAAAAACAAAAGATACCTTTTAAAACCCAGCAGGTAAGCGACACTCGTTATAATATCTTTGTTTTACCTTCTAAAAAAAAGCCGGAAGTGCTTTTCTTAGGCCATTTAGATACGGTTTCGGCTTTCGATTTGGGAGAGTATGAATTTCGGCAAAAAGAAGATATAGTGTCGGGCCTTGGAGCCGCGGATATGAAATCTGGGTGCGCAGCGATGATTGAGGCTTTTACTGCGTTTCGGGAAAGTGTTGGTAAAGATTTTTCGGCAGCTTTAGGTTTGGTGGTTGGCGAAGAGGAAAGTGCCGACGGAGCTATTGCGATGCTTGATGAATATAGGTTTCCTTGGGCGATAGTTGCCGAGCCAACAGGCCTTATTCCTTGTTTAGGGCATTATGGCTATTTAGAAATTGAATTAAGCACTCGGGGCCAGCGCCGCCATGCTTCTTATGCTAGTTCTCATCATAATGCGATAATCAAAATGTTGAAAGTTTTACTGGAGCTAACCAAAAAGCTTGGTAAGCAAAGGCAGAAGTTTATTTACAATATTCGGGATGTTCACAGTGCTGATGCCGGGTTTGCGGTGCCTGACCGCTGTGCTTCCTCAATAGATTTGCACATTCCGCCTCAAGTTTCGATAAAAGATGTGAAAAACGAGATCGAAACCATCATGTCTTCTTTGAATAAAGAAAAAGATAATCTTTTAGAGTTTACAACCTTAAATTCCGGATATTGCTTGCCGGACAAAGGGTTGTTACCTGGATTAATCAATAAAGTCTATGAAAAATTTAAATTAAACTATAAGCCGGCATTTTTTCGCAGCCATTCCGATGCCAACTTGCTTTGGGATGCCGGGATAAAACCAATAGTCCTGGGACCGGGTGAACTTGCCAAGGCCCATAGCGATAATGAATCGGTTTCTTTCTCTCAAACTTTAACTGCTTCTAAAATTTACTTTTGTCTTTTAAGGTCTTTGGCTAAGATATAATATTAGCTGCTTACGATATTTTTTCATAAAAGCCTTGATATTCTTTTAATAATGTGTTATATCAACTAAATATACCAAATAGAGCTCAGATAGTACTAAGGTAAAAAATGAAACAGAAAAATAAAAATCTAGTAGCAGTGGTTTTAATCGTAATTTTTGGCTTTCAATTAGCTGTTTGCACTCAGTTACCATTGTGTTTTGAATTAGAGACTAAAACTCAACAGCGTGAAAGCATAAAAATGCAAGCTAAGGAATATATTGAGGATTTACCATTTTTTAGTAATATTTCGTTTTCTATATCTTTTAACCCACCGAAATTAGTAGAATTATACCGCTTAAAAGTTTATCAACTTATCAATACCGGTTTTGCTAAATTTCGAACCAGCGGATTTAATCATTCACCGCCATTTCTAGCCTAAAATTTTTTAGGTCAATTTTCCAAAAATAGTCAAAATTAAAATAATAATCGGAGGACACTATGTTAGTGGTTGTTATGCATAATAACCAACTGTATTTAGAGTTTTTGATGCAGTTGGCAAAAAAAGAAAAAATAAGCCAAGCAAATATAATGCAGCAAGAAAATATTGGTTCCAGCCTAATTGGGGGTAATGCGAATTTTATTTATTCCCGCGGAAAAATGCTTAACGTGTACAACAAGGCGTTTGTTGCTACGGTTGAAGGCGAAGATAGGGCTAAAAAATTTCTTGAATCTATCGAAAAAGATACAGTTCTTGAAAAATTAAATATTAACGACAAGGGGTTTGTTTGCACAGTGCCGTTTGCTTGCATTCGGGAAAGCGGATTTCAATCGGTAAAAAAAGAGGAGGATGTTGAACAGATGAAAGTAACAAATTTTTTAATCGAAGAAAAAATTTTACTTAATGCAGAATCTAGGCATAAAGAAAGCGCTATAAAGGAAGTCGCATACCTTCTGAAGGATTCAAAAAAGATAGTTGATTATGAGAAATTTTTGGAAGATATTTTTGAAAGAGAATCTTTAAATAGTACTGGTATCGGAAACTCCATTGCTATACCTCACGCCAGGACAAATGCCGTAGGTGATTTTGTTATGGCTTACGGGTGCTATCCGGACGGTTTAGAATTTAATGCATTAGATAATAAACCGGTAAAATTTGTATTTCTGATGGGTACCCCGGTACAAAAAGGCTTGAATGAATATTTAAAAATTTTAGCATATCTTACCAGGCTGCTTAACAAAAAAGACTTCCAAACCGAGCTATTGAGTGCAAAAAATCCTAAAGAAGCCATTGATATTTTTCGAAAAGTAGAAGTTAAGGCTGGGTGATCGATATGGGAATATTATTTTTTATCGGAATAATAATTATTGTCGGCTTTCTTGGGGGAAGGTTAAGCAAGCGCATTAAATTTCCTTCGGTGGTGGGTTATCTTGTTATAGGCTTATTTTGTGGACCTTCCTTTTTAAATATTTTTAGTTTAGAAACTTTAGATAATTTGGGGCTATTTAATGATTTGGCCCTAGCCTTAGTAGCCTTTATTATTGGTAGCGAAATGCGCATGAGCACTTTAAGAAAGATGGGCAAAGGTATTGCGTCAATAATTTTATCTGAATCTTTTGGTGCTTTTTTGACAGTATTTGCCGGAGTATATCTTTTGACCCAAAAAATTCATTTAGCTTTGATTTTTGGAGCAATGGCTCCGGCAAGTGCTCCGGCTGGTACTGCAATAGTCCTGCAAGAGTACAAAGCTAAAGGCCCTTTAACCAATATGTTGTATGCGGTAGTAGGCTTAGATGATGGCTTGGCTATTATAATATATGCTTTTGCAGCCGCATTAGCCAAGATCTCGATAAGTGCTTCAAATGAATCAATTCTAAGTGCTTTAGGAGCCCCGATGCTTGAGATAGTAGGGGCAATTGTTTTAGGCTCTTTGATGGGGCTGTTAACCGGATTTTTCTTAAGGAAAATACGTTCGAGGCAAGAAGTGTTGGTACTCACGCTTGGTTCGGTTCTGATTTGTGCCGGAATAGCTAATTATTTTCATTTTTCTTTAATATTAGCTAATTTAAGTTTAGGTATGGTCTTTGGAAATACCTATATTTTTGCTAATCGGCGTTCAGTTGAGGCAATAAATTCAATTTCGACCCCAATATATATAATATTTTTTGTTATAGCTGGAGCGCATCTTCAGATTAGCTTATTACCAACGATGGGCTTATTAGGAATATTGTATATTATTTGTAGAATTTTTGGCTTAATGGGCGGAGCTTTTGTCGGAGCAAGCCTTACAAGGGCCGAACCAGTTATTCGTAAATACCTCGGTTTAGGCATATTGTCTCAAGCTGGTGTTGCAATTGGTTTAGCTATAATGGCAACAAGAGAGTTTTCAACCCTTGGTCCTCAAGGAAAAGATTTATCAATACTGGTTATTAATACCATTGCGGCAACTACGATATTTTTTGAAATTATTGGCCCGGTGGCAACTAAATTTGCAATTCGTCAAGCCGGTGAAATTAGGCAATTTAAATAAGGAGGCTTAAAATGGAATTGTTATTGATCGTTTTAAATAAACAAGATTATCTTGAAAAAATAGTATCAATTTTAGTTGAAGCCGGCATTGAAGGGGCAACTATATTTGAAAGCGAAGGGGTAGGCCAATATCTGGCCTTCGAGGTGCCGATATTTGCCGGCCTCCGTCAGTTTTTTAAAGAAGGAAAGGCTGTCAATCGAACTATTATGGCGGCTATCGATAACGAAGAGTCATATTTGAGCTTTAAGATGCTGCTTGAAGAAGAAGGGATTGATTTTACTCAACCGGGAATAGGCATTATAATAAAGCTGCCGATAAATGAGATAGTAAAGCCCGAATCTTCATTTGAATAAAATTAAATCAATTAATCTATTGGTTTCCGACCGTAATTACTTATTTTTTCGAAAGATTATTTAAGTTGCAATGCCCCTTTTTTACCCTATAATAAATATATCAGCCATAAAACTTAAGTATATCAATTAAACTTTTTATGCCATATAACATATTAATCGTTGATGATAGTAAAGACTTTCGGGATGCTCTAAAAGAATATCTCGACGGCTATGGATTTAAAGAGGCTTCCAGTGCTAAAGAAGCCCTGAATATTCTTAAAAAACCCAATGAAATTGATTTAGTCCTTCTCGATGTAATGTTGCCTGGTCAAAAAGGCACCGAAATTCTAAGAAGTATTAAGCAAATATCCCCTAAGCTAGGGGTGGTGATAGTTACTGGGTACAGCAATGAAGATACTGCCATTGAGGCTTTAAAAGGCCATGCTGATGAGTATGTAGATAAACACCGCAATTTAGATAAAATACCAAGCATTGTTGATAATTTCTTTTCATCTCGGGAGCGCAAGGTGTATTCAGATAAAAAAGGCATTAAAGGGCAAGTAGAACGGGCTAAAGATTTTATTCAAAGAAATTATGATAAAAAAATATCTTTGGAAGATGTAGCCCAAAAGGTCTGCTTAAGCGCCAAATATTTCAGCCGGGTTTTTAAAGAGCAAACCGATTTAAGTTTTAGCCGTTATAAAATGCAGGTAAAGGTAGAAAAGGCCAAGGAATTGCTCGAGAATACCGAGTATCGTGTGGGCCAGATAGCGAATAAACTCGGTTATGAAAATTTAGAGTCGTTTATTCAAATCTTTAAAAAAATAACTAAATTAAGCCCCCTAGAGTACAAAGAAAGTAATAAAAAGATTAAGGCCGGAAAAAAGAAAAAACTCAAAGGAGCAAAGATTGGTAACAAAACAAACCGGAAAAAAATCAAAACTAAAGGAAAAGCCAAAAAAAGCAAGGCGTCCAAAAAAAGAACTCGATAAATCCCAGAAATTTATCGACCTTGTCTTTGCCAATACCAATTTCCTTCTCGCCCATCTTGATACTAATTTTAATTTTATCCGGGTTAACCAGGCTTATGCTCAGGCTGGCGGTTACCCACCGCAATATTATATTGGCAAAAACCACTTTGATTTATACCCTAGTCAAGAAAATTTTGATATTTTCAGTAGAGTGGTAGAGAGCGGACGAATATACAGTGCTTTTGAAAAAGCTTTTACTTACAAAAAACATGAAAGGACCGGAGTTACTTATTGGGACTGGTTATTACAACCCTTAAAAAATGATTCCGGAGGAGTCGAAAGCGTATTGCTTTGTTTGGTTGATGTAACTGCAAGAAAGAGGGCCTATGATAGGCTAAGAGAGGCCGAACGCCGTTATCTGCAGGAAAAACATCTTTCTGATATCGGAAAATTAGCGTCAAATATCGCTCACGACCTGCGAACCCCGCTGGGGATCATCCAGCTTACCGCTTTTAATTTAGAGAAAAAAATAAATGACCCTTCTCTGTTACGTTATGTTAAAACTATCCAGAAGCAGGTTAGTGAATCTAATCATATAATAAATAGCTTACTTAACTATGTCCGTTCCCAAGAACCTAAAAAAAGAAAAGTTAATATTTACGATATTATAAAGAACGCTCATCTTTCGATCAAGAGGCGCTACCCTAAAAAATCAATTGCAATAATCTATGAGTGTGACGGTATTACCGATAAAACGATATTGGCAGATCCGACCAAATTGAAAGAAGTTTTCCTTAATATATTGAAAAATTCTTATCAAGCCTGTTATAAAAAAGATAGCAAAATCACCATAACCGGTTTTTGCCGCGAAGGAAGAGTTAATGTTATTTTTTCCGACAATGGCACAGGAGTTGAAAAGGCTGAGATACCAAAGCTAACCGAAGCTTTTTTTACCACTAAAGACTTTGGTACCGGCCTTGGCCTTTCGATATGTAAAAAAATAATTGAATCCCATGGAGGCGCTCTGAATATTGAAAGCAAAAAAGGAAAAGGCACCAGCGTAACTATATACTTACCCGAAAGCAAGTAAAACCCAAGCTTAGCTTTTAAAAATAACCCTTCATTTAACATATCAAAATACCTTTGATTTAGTGGAAAAAACTAAGAAAAAAGTAACCTTAGCCAATTGTTGATTTATTAGTATATGAAATAATTAAATTAGAGAAAAGGAGAGGTGATGAGAAAGGGCAATACTAATATCTTTAGTCAAAATAAAAAAACCGGGAAAAAAGTTTTAATCGTCGATGACAACCAAGATTTCTTAGAAGCGCTAAGTGAGATGCTTGAACAAATAGGTTTTAAGGTTATTGTTTGTTCTGATGGTGAAAGAGCTTTTAGCCAGGCCATAGATAATAATCCTGATATTATGTTGCTGGATTTAAGGCTGGGCCGGATTAGCGGATTCGATGTGGCTAGAAAGATGAAGGATAATAATTTAACAGCATCGATTCCAATAATCGCTATGACCGGATTTTATACTAATGCTGCCAATGGCAGGCTTAAAAGCAAATGCGGCATACATAGTTGTCTGATTAAGCCCTTTAATCCCTTAGACGTGATAGTTGAAATTCAGGATTGCCTTAAAGGAAAATCCGAAGGCAAAAAGTGCTAATGAAAAATTGAAAGTTTTAACTAACAAGGAGGTGTTGGATATGAAGGTAAAAGAAATTATGACTAAAGATGTATTTTGGATTAGACCAGATACGAATTTACAGGAAGCAGCCAGTAAAATGAAAGAGCTCGATACCGGTGTTTTGCCGGTATGCGACGGCGAAAATATTTGCGGCATGATAACTGACCGTGATATTGCTATTCGTTCAACTGCTCAAGGCCAAGACCCAAAGAATTCTAAGATTAGCGACATCATGACTCCGCAGGTTGAATTTTGTCATGAAGAAGAGGATCTTGAAAAAATCGCCCAGAGAATGGAAGCTAAAAGAATAAGAAGATTGCCGGTAATCGGCCCGGAGAAAAAAATAGTTGGCATAATTTCATTAGGTGATGTTGTCCGACGCGGTGAATCTAAGGTTGCTTGTGAGATTTTAGAAGAAGTTTCCGAGCCTACCAAATAAAAGGGTTCTTTAAATAAAGTCCTGTTTTGCCCGGTTTTCTCTCGCAACGGGAGAAAAAAGCCGGGCAGCAACAGGCGTAACCGATCAGGAGAACAAATGCAAGAATATAAATGTCCCGAATGTACTAAACTTTATGATGCTCCAGGTAAATGTCCGCTATGCCGGCTGGCTTTAATTGAGTTTGACGGAAATAAGCAATATGACTCAAAAGAGGTAAAGCGCAGCCTTAAAGGAAAAATTGCAATTCCCACGAAGAAAAAAAAGAACCCTT
>CAZGLF010000043.1:9400-12316 GCA_964526615.1 uncultured Planctomycetia bacterium | reverse complement strand
AAACTAATAAAACTGCTTTGTTCAAAAGCACTTTCGGTGTGCAAAAAATAAAAAAACCCGCTTACTCTTAGCGGGCATCCTTGCCAATAGACTTCTGTGTCTTTTTTAAAGTAACATATAAAAAACTCGATGTCAAGAAAATTTGATTATTTTTTGAATTTATCATTTTTCTGTATCCAATGAATAAAGGCCGGGCATAAAAATACCCCCGATTAATATCGGGGGTATCTAAATTCTAAGTTAAATCTTCAAAATTACTTAACTTTTAATTATTTTTTTAGCTGCTTCATCATTTTTATCAGCGATGAAGGTAAGCCCGGTTTCCTTCTGAGTCTCCCGGTTGCCAGCATATATATCCTCACGAGCAATCTCGCTCAATGAAAATTTACGTGCTCCAGCCATAAGCTGCTGCAGGCCTGCGGTCAATTTATCAATTGCAGTCCAGGCAGCAATAGCTCCAAAAGGAATATTCTTCATCTCATCTTTTCCGACTTTCTTTTGGACATCATAGTAACCGGCAAATATCTCATCGGCCTTGGCACCGAAAGCTTTTACTGATGCCGGAAGTTGATCCCAGTTTCCATTTACTTTTTCTTTAGCTGCCGGGTTAAGCACCCCTTCGATATTTGAACCAAGAAATGCCGGAATCATTAAAGCTCTACCCATACAAACTAACTTAGTAAAAGGTGATCCCAAAGCTATAGCTTTAAAAATCTGGTCTTCTTTAGCCAAACCGCCGGCAAAAGCCATATCAACAACTTTTTTGCCGCTATCAGCAAGTAATTTAGCATATTCATAAGCTTTAGAATGTAGGATTACCGAAGGCACGCCCCAGCTCTCCATCATATTCCAAGGGCTCATTCCAGTACCGCCGCCGGAACCATCTATGGTAAGTAAATCTAATTCTGCTTCGGAAGCATACTTTATTGCCATTGCCAAAGCTTCCATACCATAGGAACCGGTTTTTAATGATATCCTTTTATATCCTAATTTTCTTAAATAAGCGACTGAGTTCATAAAATTTTCTTTTACCGCAGCTGCTGAATCAAGGCTGGTATAGCCTAACCGGCTGTGACGGGCAAATGAACTTATGCTCCCGTGCTGAAAAGCTTCTTGAACCTCAGGAATTGTTGGGTCAGGGTCAACTACATAACCTCGATTCTTCAAGAAAAGAGCATAATCCAGGCTATTTACCTGTATTTCTCCACCGATGTCCTTTGCGCCCTGGCCCCATTTAAGCTCAATAATTACCTTATCGCCGTATTTATCGATAACGTATTCGGCGACTCCATTGCGAGTATCTTCAACGTTTAATTGCACAATTATTGCACCATAACCATCATAGTAACGTAAGAATGTATCAATTCTTCTATCTAATTCGGGAGCTTTAACGATTTTGCCGTCTTTTAACTCGGCCTGCTTATCTACACCAACAACATTCTCACCGACAACAATGGGATAACCAACCAAAGCTGCTGCAACTGCAAAAGACTCCCAATATTTAGCAGCAATAAAAGTTGAACCCAAGGCTCCGGTCATAAGCGGCGTTTTGAATTTAGTTTTAATTTTAGTTCCAAACTCACCTTCGGTGCTAACATTAGGAAAGATACAATCGTCTTCTGATGAAGATAAACCCTTGGGCAACCCCTTGGCTCCATAATTGTATCCGTCTATTCTGATTGAATTATAGGATACCCCTACGTGAATAGTATTTGAACTACCAGCGGTAATTGAACCGAAGTCTCTTGGATAAAGAAGCTTTCTACCCTTTAAACTTGAAACCCAAGTTTCACACTTTCCTTTACAATCTGCCTGACACAAAGTGCAAAGGCCGGATTCACAAGGATTACCGCGGTTAACCGTTCCTAAAGCATCATTTACTTTTGGCCATTGAATCATATTAACCATTCCTCCTTTTGCATTTTAAGCAATTTTTGCTTAAATCTTATGCACCATTATTCAAAAAAAAAGACATCCTCCCTATAAATCACTTATAGAAAGGACGCCTTTGTCCTTCTAAAAATATATCAATTTAAATTAAAGTGTCAAGATATTTCTTAATTGATCTTGCTGCCTTTTTAGCCATACCCATAGCTTCAATAACCGTACCTTCTCCGCCAACGATATCCCCTCCGGCATAAACTCCTTTTATTGAGGTCTCCATAGTATCTTTATCTACTATAATATCAGAATATTTATCGACTTCTAATCCCGGGGTAACTTCAGTCAATACTTTATTTGCTCCCAACCCAATAGCAACTATTGCCAAATCACAATCGGTATCGAATTCGCTTTCCGGAATCGGCACCGGCCTTCTTCTACCGCTTTCATCAGGCGGCCCTAATTCACATTTTAAGGCTTTTATTTTTTTAATATACCCGTATCCATTATCTATGAAGCTAACCGGTTGAGATAAAAATTCTAATTTTACCCCTTCGGCTTTAGCATGCTCTATTTCCAACCTTCGAGCCGGCATCTCACTCTCACTTCGGCGGTAGAGAATCCTAACGTTAGTTTTGATTTCATTTATTCTTTGCAGCCGCAAGGCGACTCTTGCTGCATCAACCGCAGTATTACCCCCGCCGATAACCACAATATTTTTTCCGATATTAACCGGGGTGTGAAATTCCGGAAATTTATATGCTCCCATTAAATTAACCCGAGTTAAGAATTCATTGGCCGAATATACATTACATAAATTTTTTCCTTCGATATTTAAAAAATAAGGGGTGCCGGCACCAAGGCCTAAAAATATAGCTTTATACCCTTGGTTAAAAAGATCATTTATAGTTTTAGTCCTCCCAACTACGATATTAGGAAACATTTTAACCCCCATTGATTTTAAATAATTGATTTCGTATTTTTCTATAATTGTTTTTTGTTCACCATTATCTAAAACATTTTTAATCTTCTCAA
>CAZGLF010000043.1:0-9390 GCA_964526615.1 uncultured Planctomycetia bacterium | reverse complement strand
GTATTCTAAAATATTGCGCACAAGCCTAAAGGGAGGTATACCATAACCTAAAACACCCCCCATCTTATGTAAACTTTCAAAAATATCTACTTCAATACCAACCCTGGCTAACTCACCAGCCAAAGATAAACCAGCCGGTCCCGAACCCACTACAGCTACTTTTACTTTTGATAACTGCTTATCTTTTTCTACCCGGGGTGCTAAATTATTTGCTACCCCATAATCTCCAACAAACCTCTCTAAAAAATGGATATTAATGGTTTCGGGCGAACAAAAAGCAATATCTTTTTTATTCTTATTTAAAACACAACTCTTTCGGCATTGATATTCAGCCGGGCAAACCCTGCCGCAAATAGAAGGAAAATTATTCTTCTCCTTTATGGTAAAAAAAGCTTTTTCATAATCTTTCTGGGTAATATGATAAATAAACTTTTTTATATCAATACCGACCGGACAACCTTTAATACAGGTGGGATTGGCACACTGAAGGCAGCGTGAAGCCTCGGCTAAAGCCTGTTCTTCACTATAACCTAAGACAACTTCTTTAAAATTATTTATCCTTTCCTTGGGGTCTAATTCTTTAACATCTATTGGCAGTTTCATAACTCAGATAATCGGCAAATATGGTTTTCTTTATCAAGGTATATTTTACTTCTTTTGGCTATTTCATTCCAATCTAGCTTGTGTGCATCAAAATCCGGGCCGTCAACACAAGCAAATTTTATTTGGCCATCTACACTTACCCGGCAAGAACCGCACATTCCGGTAGCATCGACCATCAAAGCATTTAAAGAACAAGTTGTTTTAATATTGTATTCTTTGGTTAACTTTGAAACTTCCCGCATCATTACGATTGGCCCAACAGTATATATAAAGTCATAACTCCTCTCTTCTAAAGCCTTTTGAAGCGGCTGGATAACTACTCCCTTTTCACCCAGAGAACCATCATCGGTAGTTATATATATCCGTTCAGATATACTTTTTAACTCATCTTTTAAAATTAATAACTCTTTGGTTCTTGCACCCAAAATAGTAGTTATTTTATTGCCGGCGGATTTTAAAGCTTTAGCTACTGGATAAACTTCAGCAATTCCAACTCCGCCGCCTAATAAAATTACATTTCCGTAATCTTTGATTTCGCTAGGATGTCCTAAAGGGCCGGCTAAAGCAAACAAAGATTCTTTTTCTTTTAATTTACCTAAAAGTTTAGTAGTTAACCCTATTTCCTGAACAATTAAGGTAATAGTTCCCGTTAAAGGGTCTTTATCAACAACGGTCAAAGGAAATCTCTCGCCAACTTCTTTAACCATCAAAACCACAAATTGGCCAGCTTGGGCGGCTTTAGCGATATCAGGCGCTCTTACTTCTAATTTTAATATTCTTGTATCAGCAACTTCGGCTAATACTTCTTTTTTTACTATCTTCATATAATCACTTAACTATTAATAAAATTAATAACACCGGTTGAGAGCAAACTGACGATTATCCCGGCAATGCTTACTCCAATTAATATAGCAAAAAAAGCTTTTCGTTTTTTTACCTCAAAAAGAGTCGCCGCAACTGTTCCGGTCCAGGCCCCGGTTACCGGCAGCGGTATAGCAACAAAAAGAATTAAGCCCCAAAAACCCCAACGCTGCACAACTGTAGACCTTTTTTCGACACTCCTAAACCACCACCGGAAAAACTTACCGATTATTTTAATATCCTGAAGTTTATGAAAAAAATATTTAAAAAACACAAGTAAAGGAAAAACCGGCAACATATTACCAACCAAAGCCAAAAAATATACTTTTGCCAAAGGCAGATCAAATGCGGTCCCGCTTATCTTTATTGCCCCAATACCTAAAGGGATAGCCCCTCTTAACTCAAAAACCGGTAAAGCTGCTACAAATATTACAGCAATTTCTTGAGGTAAATTTAAAATATATTCTATCAAATCAACTCCATCCTTTCTGGCCAATCAAAGGAACAAAAATACATCCGCAAATCTTTTCTTCTGTAATTTTATCCTTATTTAACTTAGTAATTAGCGTTAAATCCTGATGATACCTCTGGCCGATTGGAATTACCATTTTGCCGCCAGTTTTTAATTGCTCCACCAAAGGTTCAGGGAGAGCCGGTGCTGCAGCAGTTACAATTATCTTATCATAAGGAGAATATTCTTCCCACCCCAAGGTACCGTCTCCAACTTTCATCTTTATATCATAACCAAGTGATTTTAATTTTGTTTTTGCCTTTTCAGCTAAACTACCCAATCTTTCTAAACCGTAAACCTGGGTACCGATTGCAGCTAAAATCGCTGCCTGATAACCGCTCCCGGTTCCGACTTCAAGGACTTTTTCCCCTTCTTTGGGCCCTAAGGCATCAGTCATCAAAGCTACAATATAGGGTTGGGAAATTGTCTGGTCCTGTCCAATCGGCAAAGGACGGTCTGAATAAGCTAAAGTCTCCCTGTCTTTGGGGACAAAAAGATGCCTGGGCACCGAACGGAAAGCTTCCAAAATCCTTTGGTTAGTTATCCCTCTTGAGGCAATATGGCGAGATACCATTTCCTCTCTTAGCTTATCAAATTTATCTTTTTTCATCTTTTACCTTAGTTATGAATTTCATAAATCGTAAAGTATCGATAAAAGGGTGAATCTTACTTCGGTTATCTTTAAAGTAGATACTTCTTATTGGAATACTTTTTATTTTAAAACCGCCTCGCGCGGCTTTTATAATGATCTCTGATTCAATCTCAAAATTACTGGTCTTAATTGTTATTTTTTCTAAAACCTCCCTCTTTATCAAACGAAAACCACATTGAGTATCGGGTATTTTTTGTTTAACAATCTTGGAAATAAACCAAGACATAAGTTTGTTAGTATAAACTCTTATTTTAGGCATGCCCTGATGATCATTCATACGGTTTCCGATAACAAAGGGGCTTTGTTTTTGAGCTTCTTTTAAAAAATATTCTAAATCCAAGTGGCTATGCTGGCGATCTGCATCCATGGTAATTATATAATCAAAATCTCTATTTTTAAGAAGGTATTCTATAGCTTTTTTTAAAGACCGTCCCTTTCCAAGATTGGCCTTATTTTGAATTACCAAATCCGACTTATCTTTAGCCACCGAATAAGTTCCATCAGTAGAGCCATCATCAACAACAAGAGTAAACAGCCCTTTATCTTTTAAATTGCTCAATATATTTCCGAGGTTTAACCTCTCGTTGTAAGCAGGAATTAGTACCCAAATACACATATTGCCACCTTATGTTTCAAACACCCCGGTTGAAAATTTGCTTCACCCGGTTAAAATCATTGATCAACCCAATATTTTTCGAATAAATACCATTGGTCAGGATATTTTTTTATATATTTTTCTAAAACCGGCCGATACTTTTCGATTATTTTATTATCATCTTCTTTTTCGGATTCGCTAAACTCAATCGGCTCCTCAAATATCAATCGGTAGTAATATTTCCTTTCCCGGATCAAAAAGCCCGGAATAATTACAGCACTAGTTTTCTTATGAAAAAAAGCAACTCCTCGAGGAAGATAAGCATATTTTGAAAACATCTTCATCTTGGTCTTAGACCGGGAAAAATCTCTATCCCCCAACAAAGCTAACATTCTTTGGTTTTTTAAATCTGATATTGCGCCCTTTACCCCTGAACCGGTCGCAATAACCTTAACACCGGTTCTTCGGCGCTGTGAATTGAAAAAATCATTTACCCTCTTATCTTTATGCGGAAGAGCAACTGCTGAAAGCGGGTAACCCAACAAAGAAGTAACTGCGCCGGCTAATTCGTAATTTCCTAAATGAGCTGTTACCGCTATTACCCCTTTTCCTTTAGAAAGAGCTTTATTGAGATGATCTAATCCTGCAAGATTTACGTATTTTTTTATAAAATCCTTATTTAACTTAGAGTATCGAAAAAAATCTGCTAAATAATAAGCAAAATTTATAAATACTTTTTTGGACTTTTTGTGGAGCTCTTTTTTGTTTTTGATGACCTCTGAAAGATTGTATTTTACGGTTTCTCTATCTTTGCTGGAACAATAGTAATGTAAAATAGCTACGGCCTTGGCTATAAAATAAGATATTTTGCGTGGAAAAATCGATGCCAGTGTAAATCCGATAAGATAAAGATAATACATCAACTAATTAATTCCAAAATTAAATCAACGATTCTTAAAGAAGAATCGATAAAAGAAACTTCTTTAGCGGCCTCCCTCAAAGAATAAATCTTTTTTTTATCTTCCAATAACTTTTGGGTTATCCCCGTTATATCTTCGGCTTCATTGGCTTTTATAACCGCTTTTTGTTTAAGCAGGTATTCGACATTTCTTTCTTCCTGGCCGGGAATCGGATTGGTTACAATAATACACATACCTTTAGCTAATGCTTCTGATATTGTTATACCTCCGGCCTTGGTAACGATTATATCTGAAAAATCCATTAGTTTATGTATATTATCGATATAGCTAAATACTGAAATCGGTTTTTTGAATTTTTTCTTTCGCCGGCGGAACCAATCGTAAAGCTTTTTATTCTGCCCGCAAACTACTATCATTTGAAATTCAGAAGATAAAGAGTCTAGTTCTTTAGCTATAGTCTTCATCGGGCCCACTCCAAGGCCGCCGCCCATAATTAATACTGAATTAAGTTCACTGGTAAAATTTAATTCTTTACTTATCTCTTCTTTAGGATAAGTAGTTAAGAATTTTACCGATATCGGAATTCCCAATATTTTTATTTTCTGTTTATCAACTCCTTCATTTACCAAAACATCTTTTGCTTCCTGACAGGCTACCACATATCTATCAACAAAGGGGTGAACCCAAAAACGATGCGGATGATAATCGGTTACCACTGCAATCAAAGGAATAGATAAGTTATTTTCTTCTTTAAAATCAGCCACCACCCCGCAAGGAAAAGCCTGGGTTGCCACAAAACAATCCGGCCTGTTATCACGTATCAATTTATTAAACTTTCCAAAGCTAATCTTATTAACTAATTTTCGATAAGGCGCTAAAGTATCAATAACTTTTTTCTTATCATAAGCCCTGCCCCAAAGATGCGGAAAATGTTTTATTGTTGTCATGTAGGTAAAATCTACTACCTTTTCGGTACGGGGGTAAAAATATCCAAAAATATTCAAATTAAAAACGTCTAATTGAGGATTCTTATAAAGAAGGGCTTCTTTTATATTTTGAGCAGCCTTACTATGGCCTCCGAATTCGGAAATATGAAAAATATGTACCTTTTTAGTCTTTTCCATAATTAATAAATACTACCACATTTAGGCCTTTGGGCAAAGATTATTTCTAAATTAATATAATATAATAGAGAAACCAGCCTATCATAGCATTAAGCTAAACCGGCTACATACAGGCCTTAGATGAAGCGCACATATTGTTTACCTTCGGTTAACGGATTTAATGATTCTTTAATTTTAACTGATTTATCTTTGGCTAAATCAATAGAATACCTTTGCTCCTGGGAAACAACCTCAACCTGAGGTGAATATATATCTTGTTCATTTATTCTTCTTACCACAGCTATTCTATCATCACTTAAGGAGACAATCGTACCTTTAGGCCAAACCCCCATGAATTGGAAAAACTTATCTAGGAGATCGGCTTGGAATTTGGTGCCTCTATCTTTATTCATTATTTCATATATTAATTCCGGCGGATAATCCCGCTTATAGGACCTTCTTTGGGTAAGAGCATCGTAAACATCACATATTGCTACTATCAAAGATGCTACATGAAGTTTTCTTTCAAAGTGCATCTTAGGATAACCGGAACCATCATAACCAAGGTGATGCTCGAAAGAAACTACTATCGGTAAGTTCCCCAAGCCTTCCACATGTTCAAGAAGGATCTCGGCACCTAAAACCGTATGGCTGCGAATCTTAGCAAATTCTTCATCACTTAATTTACCGGCCTTTTGAATAATTTTTCTGGAAATATAAAGTTTTCCAATATCATGGAAAAGAGCTCCGGTACCAATAGCAACTGATTCTCCACGGGAAAATCCTAGTTTGTTTGAGAAAAACATCGCTAAAATACTTACATTCAAAATATGGACAAATGTTATCACATCGTGTTTTTTTACCTGGGTCAATTTAAAAAATTCCTGGTAATTACCGATTAAATTTTCCATAATATTGTTAGCAACCATCTTTAAATTTAAACAATCAATAATCCCTTCATTGACCAAGCGGTCTAAGGATTCAGAGAGCTCACCTAAACAATTTTCATAATGCTCCAGGGTAGTTAAAGAATCTTTTGTTTTTAAGGTATGGTCTGCGGAGGGGCTTTTTATTTTACCAACTGATATATTAGAAATTCCGGTAAGAAATAAATACTCTTGTGATTCCTGCTGAATAGTTTCTTTAGGGGTAGTTAAAAACCCAATAAATTTTTTCAATTCATCTTTGGTTACACCCTTTATAAAAGAAATTTTCTCAATATTTCTTTCCTTGAATTCTTTAATAACATCCTGCATCCGTTTACTTAAATTAAAAAAGATATCATCGCCGCTGGCAATCTCTTTATCAAGAATTCCAATAATTAACTCATCTTGCAAACCAAGCAAAGCCGCTAAACTTGAATATGCATCCTCCAATGATTTGATAAACATCGGGTGTTCGGTATCATACATTCTTGCCATCTGCCAGGCTGAAATAAATTTCTTAATAAAATTTTCGATATTTTTATTCATAATGTTTATTTAATATATTTTTTGCTGCCATTCTTACTCTACGATTCCAAAAAAACCGGTAATTGCTCAAACCAATTAAATAATCCTTGGCCTGAACCAAGGGGACCTCGTCAATAAGTTTCAGATTATCTTCTATCAACCGGCTTCTAATGCCTAAAGGATTAGTAATGTCCAGCAATACCTGCGCTGCCTCCTTGGCCACCTCTTTATGTTTGCTTATCACATTCAGGGCTTCTTTGCGTTGTAAGAAATCACCTTTTTTTACAATATTAATTAAAAAACTCCCATGACATAAAGAAAGTTCCCGCATTTTTTTTAATACTTCCAACTTAATAAAATTATTAGCCGAAAAATATATATGTTCGAGAATTTTTACGCTATATGCACCTTTTACATTATCCAAATTATCCATTATTCTCTTTATGAAAGGAATGTTGGCAATATTTCTGGTAACATTTTCACAAAAATAATGAACTTCTTGGGGGAAAAATTTAAAAAACAATGTCAAAATATATGAATTGATTTTTTTCTCATTAAATATCTTTTCGATATAATACTTAGCATCCAAAGAACTGCTTTTTAGCATTCTAACAAAATAATCAAGATCCAAAGAAGTTTCTTCTTCAAAAATTGCCTTTTCAACAAAAGATGAAATCCTTTTATCGGCTTGGGAAAATACCGAATCAAGCGTTGGTGACTGAGACCTTTTTTTATCCAAAATGTCTAAAAACTTTTTTATATAGTCTAGATTGTTACTCTCAAAAGCCTCATCCAGCTCAACTAATATTTTATCTAAAACTAATTTTAATCTTTTTTTGTCTTTCTCAAATAAAAATATATCTAAAAGAATATAGCGATAATTATCCTTGAGATGTTTCTGATCAAAATAAAGTTCTTTCTTTAAAGGGGTTGAGATTTTTTTAATCATCTCTGAGAGGTTACTGCTGTAAATCTGAGATATATAGCCTGAGGTCGGCAAAGACATTAATTCCCGAATACCGGATACGACTTTTTCATTATTAAGCAAGCCTTGGTCTTTTTTTATTTTTTCGGCTAAAGAAGCCGCTACACCCTCGTGTTTCTTTTTATCCACAAGCTGGGCAAATAAATTAAAACTTAAAGCATCGGCACTTTGACTGCCTTCTAATTGTTCGAGCAAAATTGAAGATATATCATCAGCACTTAAATCTTCTAAGAATTTTTTTATCTTCTCAAGGTTTTTCTCTTTACTTACTTCTTGGCTTTTTAGTATTGTTTTGGCTAATCCTCGGCTACATTCAAAAAACTTATTCTTATTATTCTTCTTAAGATAAGATAAAAATTTATCTACTATTTCCCGAATATCATTGTTTTCAGTTAAATCATCTATATTTAATTTAACCAGAATTTCTTTGAAGTTATCAGCCAACTCCATCATTTTTCCATAATCATCCTTAGCCAAGGTATCTTTAGCCAAAAATAACCAGATATCTTTACACTCTTGGCCTTCGCCTTTGAGAAGCTGGGAATAATCAAGGTCGCCAACACTTATCGCAGAGATTCCTTCCTCTTTAAGAATATTATTAAGCCCTCCCTTGCGCAAGATATTTTCTAAAGAAGTATTGGCCTGGGTTAAAAATAATGCTAGATCCTTAAACGTTACGCCGGGTTTGATTTCGATATTTTTTACTTTGCGAAGATGAAAAAAATTAGCTACATCTTCATAAAGCCTAGAATCTTTTAAAATATCTTCTCCTAATATCAGTGAATCCGGAGTTACTGTTATTTTTAATGGGCTAAAAAAAGCTAAAACTTGATCGGTTTTTTGTTTTAAATCCTGAATTGCTTTTACAAAGATAGGGTGTTCTTGAAAATAAACTGAAGTATTAGTTATCGCTACCCTCAGACTCTTTAAAAAATCATCATATTTTTTTGTATTTTCTTCCATTAGTAATTACCAATAATTTAAAAATACTCCCGGTAAACATCTAATAAATATTGAAATAACGACATCTTATTCCGGTGTTCCCGCTCAAGAAAAGGGTCATTTCCATAACGTAGACAACCAAAAGAATGCGAAAAGGATTCTTTCCTGATCGGCGGTTGTAGTTGAAAAACAACAAAATCCTGCAAAAAACTGTAAAAAGCCTCCTTTTTATTTAAACGGCCTAAAAAAGAAAGCGAGATTTCATCCTTGTTGCCATATTTATTTAAATTCTCTATTATCTGAAGAACCTGATTCTTGGTATACTCTTTTATAAAAGTATTTAAACTTTGGGTGCTAAGCTTAGCATAGCCTGATTCGGTCCTTATGGTTATTTCTTTAAAGTAAGGTATTTCTTTAAAGGAAACATAACGCTCGTAAACTTCCTGAGCTAATTTTTCATCCAGCATAAATTTTTCAGCTAGTTTTTTTATAATCTCAGCTAAACAAAAATCAAACGGCCTCTGGGACATAAATCCTTCCCGGCCCATAAAAATTAAGCGGCTATCAGAATGGTTTACGCTCATCAAGGCTTGTTTGACGCCTTTTTTGAAAAAACTAGAAGCAAATGCTCCAACACAAGGAGAGACAACCCCGCCTAAATGCCGGTTGATGTTAGAGAAAAGATCTTCGCATTCTCGGTAAATTTTATCTTTAATCCAAAATAGTTGAGATTTTAAAGTTATTTTTTTGGTTTCCACACCCAAGGG
>CAZGLF010000042.1:0-12324 GCA_964526615.1 uncultured Planctomycetia bacterium | reverse complement strand
GGAAGGATTACCGCTTGAAGCAGTATTGGAATACAATCCCTCCCATTGCGAAAGAATAAATTCGGCCTGAACTGCCTGGTCTTCATCTTTTTTAAAGGCATCATAGGAATCGCAGCCGAATTCTGAAAGTAAAATCGGCTTATCAAAAGCATTACGTACATTGTTGAATAAATTACCAAATGTTTTGCCCTGATAGATAATAATTGCCAATACATCAATGTCGGGACAATTTTGCGAAGCTACATCTAAAAAGCTGGCTTCTCCGTTGCCTAAAGCTACGGGATGATTGGGATCGATTTTTTTAATCTCTTTAGCTAATTCATTAATAAAAGAATAGTAAATTTCAGCTCTCTTTTTTTGCTTTTCCGCCGGGCTGTCTAACCGCTCGATCTCTTTAGAGGTCCAAAAACCAATTTTACCTGAAAAAGTATAATTATTTTCATTGCCAAGAATCCACATCAAAAGGCCTTCTTCGTCTTTTAAGGTTTTAACGATGTTAAGAATTCTATTTTTTGTGCCTTCTCTGAAAGATTTATCGGCATAATTAGCTCTCGGATAATCCCAAAGGCCAATCCAATCGCTCACTATAGTGTAGATGCCAAATTTTTCATACATATCGCTTATGAACTCTTTTACCTTCTCTAAATTCTGACTAGTCCGGTATATTCTTATACAATTAATTCCTGCCTCCTGCATAAGTTTTCCGTCAACCAACCAGGGTTTATTCTCATCGGTAAAAAAATCATAATCATAGCCTTTTCCAATTGGGGTAGGATTGTAACCCACACCCTTAGCTAGAAAACATTTACCATCTACATACATAATATAGCCACCGTCTTCAACTTTTTTTATTTGAATCTCAGCAGCGTACGAATTCAAAGCAAGTAAACAGAAACTAATTAGAAAAATACCGATTATCTTAGCAATACTTCTCATAAAATTCCTTAGTTTTATTAATTTTTTTAGTTGTTAAAAACTCCTATTCGGCTTCGTATTTAATCTCATCAAGATAAAATACTATTCCTTCTGGGTCATTAACATCTATATTGGTTGCCCAAGCAAAACCACCGATGACATAAGAAAGATCTCTTCCTCGTAGGTCAACCTCATATTGCTTCCACTCATCGGTTAGCTCAATTGGCCCAATACTGGCGCTATCAGAATCTATATACTCTCCGCTTGAAAGGCCGCCCATTTTAAATTCATAAATAATCTCTCCACCTTTATCTCCGCGTGCCCAGAAAGTTAACTTTGTTGCTCCTTGCAAATCATATCCAGCATTAGGAACTGTTCCCCAATTATTTGCTGGCTGTTGCCAATAAATTCCAGCCCAACGGGTAGCGGAATTATTTTCGTATTGCACTCTTACGCAGGTATCCCCGCTAAAGGGTAGATTCTTCCAATTAGTGTCTAATCTTAAATCTTTTGCTGCAGTAGCTGGCATCCATCCGCTAGGCACGAAATGGTTATCTAATGAACCGCTATCAGCATAAACATAAAAAGGAAAATTTACTCCGGCTTTTTCTTTCTCTAAACCGGCTTCCTTAACATAACGAATATCATCAATATAGATAGTTTCCCCTCCATCGGCGTGGTCGGCATTAAATATAATAGCAAAACCGCCGTTTACATAGGAAAGATCTTCATCTACCAAGTTAATATAATATTCCTGCCAGTCATTAGTCAATCTTATCGGACCGGCAGCAACATCAAGTGAGTCTGGATAATCTACATCTTCTCCGGTAACGGCATTAGTTGTTATCCCGCCGGCTTTAACCTTTGTTATAACTTCTCCGCCTTGAGCACCTTTAGCTTTAAAGGCTAACTTATTATAACCGGTTAAATCCATGCCGGTATCTCTATTTCCCCAATTATTTTGGGAAGATTGCCAATAAATTCCTACCCAACCATTGCCTTGAGATTTTTTAGCAGTATAAGTTATTTTTATTGAAGTTGCTCCAGTAGCTGACTCATCTGTCGCCTGATCATTGAACTTCAAATCATTGGTATCGCCCATCCATCCACTTGGTATAAAATGATTAAGCGGTGAATTTTTGTCAGCATAAAGATAAAAAGGTTCTTTGTCTTCAGACATATCTTGCGAAAAACCTTTAACGCCTGCAAAGCTAAGCGCAACCAAACAAGCCACGGCTATCAAACTTAATTTACGCATCTCTCCTCCTTTTTTTAACATCGTGTTTTTATTCCTCTATTTTATAACTTTTTCCCAAAAAATCAAAAAATATATTACTACTTAATTCCAAAGCTTTTTATAGGTACGGTAAGCTTTTTTCAAATCACGTAAAAATGGTGATTTAGTGCCATCGCCTTGGCCAACCACACCAAACCATTCTTCATGGTAATATCCGTCTAAAAATGGTCCGGCAGCAACTCCTTTTTTATCATGATATGCCGGCTCGTAAGCTTTCCACCACTCATCAAGCCATTCAAATACAATACCCCCAACTGCATTTCCAGCCCCATAACCAGCTGAATTACAGGAAATATCCAGCCAGCAATTCTCATGGTAAAGAGCTTGATACTCTTGAGCTTCTTCTTTGGTATACCCTCTAGAATAAGAAGATGCACCATATTCGGTTATCATTGCTGCCTTACCGGCAACCCTTTTAACTTCATCCCAAAAACCTAAGAAACCATACTTTCCACGATAAGAATTAGCACCAAAAATATCGATATCCGGACAATTTTTAGCAAAAATGTCTAAATATATAATGTCTCCCGAGCAAATTCCTACCGGTCTTTTTTTCGGATCTAAGAATTTTATCAGCTGAGCTGCTTCATTTGCAAATTTAAAGAAGCTTTCGGGTTTTTTATCAGCATTACACCCAAGACCATATACGTTTTCATTCCCAAGCAACCAGACCAAAATATAAGGCTCGTCTTTAAATTCTAAGACCATTTGCCTTATACTCTCAAGCATGTTCTTTTTATGCTCAGGATTGTCATAATCAGTCCCCTCTTCCCACGGAGCCTGACTTCCAAGGGTATACTTTCCTAAAAAATCACCCAGTATTACATATATACCATATTTTTCATACATTTGTCGAAGAATTTTTTTATTTAATTCAAATGGTTGTTTGTAAAGCCTGATAGCATTAACCCCCATTTCTTTCATTAATTGAAAATCTCCAACTACTTTTTCATCCTCATCTTGCTTGTTATTTCCGTTTTTATCGACCCAAGATTCATAAGGTGAGTCAATAATTGAGTTCTTATTTACATCTTGAATGGTCCAATTCTGCATTGTACCTTCATCCGGCGATTCTCCTACTCTAGTAGGACCGTAAGTAATTGCCTGGATCATAAAAGGTTCATTATCAACAAAAATCTCCCAATCACCACTCTCATATTTAACTATTTTGATTTCTTCCCCTTGGCTTTTAACTATTTTGCCAAGATCTCTTTTCTTTTGACCGCATTTTAAAACTGCGATCTTTTTACCCCAAAAAGACATCTTCTTTAATTTTCCGGGGTCGACTACAAACTCATCATCTCTAATATTGTTGTCAAACCCATTCTTTATTTTTATATAAGCGCCTTCTAATTTTAAACCTAAATCAGGGTTGGTTTTAAGCAAATGTTTTAAACGATATAAAGCGGCTTTGCCGACATACCACGGAGTATGCCAATAAGTCCAGCCATAACTATTGGGAAAGTGAACTACAACTGCATAATATGCCTTTATTGCATGTTCGATTAATCCGCTTCTTTCCAATATCTCAGCTATTGCAAATTGCTTTAGAGCTTGAGATTCTGGAGCAACATTCCACTTGTAAAAAGCAAGGTTTAAATCACGACTGTTTAATGTTTTCCAATGATCAACCTTATACAACTCTTTTTTTACTTCGGCATAACGCGGATCGAACTTAACTGAAGTGCTATTGGGATAAACACCTTCTCCGGTTTCCTTAGCTAGCCCGATAGGATCATTGATAACATATTCATAATCTTTAGTGCCAACATTTTTAAACTCACCATATTTTTGATAATTAACCGGCAATTCGCTACCAGGATCGTATAGCTTTACTTTGGTTATTGTAACATCCTCGGGCTCATCGTCCTCTTCTACCTTTCCAGTCTCTAATTTATTTAATGTTATTTCGGCCTTTTCTTTAATCGACCAATACCACCCTCTAGGGTCAAAACTCTGAGCGTAAGGGTATTTTTCAATCACTTCGGAAAACACTTTCTTTGCTTCTTCGGTTTTGCCCTCCCGCATCAAAGCTTCTCCTTTAATAAAATAACAAGTCGCAACATCATTCATTGCCTTATATTTTTCCTCTTCTCCTTTAGTTGGAAAATCATTTAAAGTTCTTGCTAATTTTTCAGCTTCATCGGAGAACTTATCAATACACTCATTGGTTATCTCATATACTTGATCAAATTTTCTTTTACCTAAAAGCGACCAGCCTTTATTTACATACTCTGAAGAATCCTGAGCGTAACAATCAAGTGCCGTTAAGCTGGTTGTAAACATTAAGGCAATCACACCTAAAACATAAAAAACCCCTCTTATCCTTGCAAACATAAACTCTTCTTCCTTCATCCTTCTTCCTTCATTTTTAATTTTCATCCGACCATTGCTCCTGCTGTTATACCTTTAATAATCTGTCTTTGCATTCTCAAATACAATCCGATAATCGGCAAAGCCGCGATTGCTAAAGATGCCATAAGCAAGGTATGTTGTATTATATTTCGGTTGTAAAATTCCATCAAACCTACTTGAAGCGGCATCATCTTATCTTCAGTAAACATCAATGATGCCAATACGAATTCATTCCAAACATTAAAAGCATTAAATATAATTACGACTGCCAAAGCCGGCGCAATCAAAGGAAGGCCGACATTCCACCAAATTTGCAATTTGTTACAGCCGTCAATTCTAGCAGAATCTTCCAAATCCCGCGGTAATTGATCGAAAAAGGTTTTCAACAAGTATATGCTCAAAGACAATCCCATATTAGACATAGCTAAAACATAACCAACTCGATTAACTAAATGAAGTTTATTTAAAAGAATGTATACTGGAACAAAACCGGCCGGAAGCGGTATCATCATTGCGGTTAAAAATAAAAAGAAAATAGTATCTTTGAAAGGAAAATTAAGGCGCGAAAATGCAAAAGCCGCTAGAGACGATATCATTACAATAGCAAAAACAGTAACAAAAGTATAAAATACACTATTTAAAAAATAAAAACCCAGCTTGCCTTTAGTTAAAGCGATCTTATAATTTTCGAGGTTAAAACCCTCGGCGAGCTTTAAGCCATGGTCCTGCCTAAACTCGGCTTCAGTTTTAAAAGAAGCATTTAGCATCCAAAACAGCGGCCCGATACAACTTAAAGCCACACTTAAAAGAAAAGTATGTAAAAGGATTAATGAAATTATTTTTTTAGCTCGGTAATGCACCCCATCGTCTCCTTATCCACTTTGATACGTTAAACATAATAAATGATATTGTTATCAAAAAAGCCCCTAATACTATACCCTCGGCACAAGCTAAACCTACTTGGCTACCCCGAAGATGGTTATATATCCTCATTACCGGAACCTCGGTTAAACCGCCTGCCCCCCTGGTTAAAGCCAATATCATAGCAAAAGCCTGCATGGTGCCTAGCATGGTCAAAACAATAACCAGTGAAATTACTGGCATAACCAAAGGCAAGGTAATTTTGGAAAACCTCTGAATATAATTTGCTCCATCAATCTTGGCTGCTTCGTATAATTGTTCCGGAATAGTCTGTAACCCTGCCAAGAGAATAACAAATGCCCAGCCAAACCCTTTCCAGCAATGCACCAAGGCGGTAGTTAAAAGGACTCTTTCTCTGCCTAACCAGTCTTGAGTCAAAGCTCCCATGCCGATTTTTTCCAGCCACTGATTTAATATTCCGGGATTAGTGATTAAAATCTCCCGCATTAGAAGACCGATTATAATCTCTGAAAGAACCGGTAGTATAAAAAACACAACCCGGTAAAACTTACCGGTTTTAATAGCTTTATCTACCCCCAAAGCTAAAGCAAAAGCTAAGATGTTCTGAAAAGTTAAGGCCCAAAAAGTAATAAAGGCGCCATTATACATTGAACGCCACCAATCTTTATCGTGAAAAAGAATTTCTTTAAAATTGGACAAACCAACAAATTCGGCATAATAGATACCGTCTCCGCGTTGAAAACTCAATATAAAACTATAAATAAATGGATAAATATAGAAAATTGTGAAGATAAGAATAGCTGGCAAAACAAATGAAAAGTCTACGCTTTTTTCTTTAAGGCTGCTACCTTGCATTTATTAAAACCCTTTCCTTGACATCTTGTATTTTTTGAGCAACCTCCTCAGGAGTTTTTAATCCCATAACAATTTGTTGCAAGCCTTTATTCAAAACCTCTATTACCCGTGAATCTTCGTTGTAAGGCCAAATATTAGGGTGAGTAAGAATATCTAGATCATCTATCAAGCTCATAAGAATATCTGGTAACCCCTCTTGAATTCCTTTTATTGCCGGAAGATTATTTGTTTCGCGCGCTAAAAACTTCTGCTGTTCCTTAGCGGTTAACCACTTTAAAAAATCTAAAGCTTTTTCTTTTTTATCCGAGTGGGCATTAACCATAAACGATGAACCTGCCCCTCCCCAAATTTTTACCGGATGTTTATCGCTCGCCTTGGGCAAAGGGAAAAATACATAATTTAGATCCTGAGACAATTGCTTATATACATTAATCGACCAACTTCCATTAAAAGAAAAAGCCGCATTGCCCTTAGCAAACATATCTTCGGCTTCTTTGTTGATCATGGTGGTAATATTGGAAGCTAAAATACCTGAGTCTTTTATCTTTTTAAATAGAGAAAATACCTCTATCCATTGAGCATCGGTATAAGGAACTTCTCCCTTTACAGTATCGAAGAATTTTTCCTGTCCCATTACATTTATTGCCCATTCAACAGCTAAGGCATTGAGCAGCCAGCCTTCACCCCACCCGCAAACAAAACCAACAGCCTCGGTATTCTCCTGTACAGTCCTTGCATATCCTATAAATTCTTCAAAGGTTTTAGGTGGAACATCGGGATCTAACCCGGCTTTTTTAAAGAGATCTTTATTATAAAGAAACTCCATTACCGTAATATCAATTGGTGCACCGTAAATTCCAGAATCAACCTCATAAATATTACCGTTATCAAAAACATTTACTCCTAAAGCCTGAAGATAAAAACTCTCCTGCCAAGCTTTGGAATCTTCTTCCATATAAAGTGTTAAATCCAAAACATATCCGGCCTTTACAAAAGAAGCAAGGGTTTTCTTCTCACCTAGGATACCAAATAGATCCGGCAACCTGCCGGCTCTAGCTGCAGCAATAACTTTTTGGGAATATATATCAGGAGGAGAAAAAAGCTTAAATTCCACTTCAACCCCAGTCTCTTGAGTGTATTGATCGGCTAACGCCTTAAAAGCGCTATCCCGGTCATTCATCCAATGCCAAATAACTACCTTATCGCCTTGAGGCCCACCGGGGGCACAACCAAGCAATATAGACGAAATGACTAAAATAGCTAAAAGTTTAAATATAATTTTCATCACTCCTCCTTCTAATAAAGATAATTTATGGAAAGAAGTAGTTAAATGGGGCTGTCCCATCTATGAGACATATAATTTAGCATATTTTTAAAATTTATGCAATATTTAATCGAAAACCACTGTCTTGTTATTATAAACCAGTATTTTTCGCTCTAAATGCCAACAGATAGCCCTGCTTAAGACTACTCTTTCTAATTCTTGTCCTTTTCGCTTTAAATCTCCCAATGAATCACGATGGCTAACCCTAACTGTATCTTGCTCAATAATTGGTCCGGCATCTAATTCTTTTGTAATGTAGTGACTGGTTGCCCCGATTATTTTAACACCTCGCTGATAAGCCTTACGATAAGGATCGCTTCCGATAAAAGCTGGTAAAAAAGAATGATGAATATTTATAATTTGATTTTTAAAGTTATCTACAAAATTTTCACTAAATATCTGTCCGTACCTAGCTAAAACAATAGTATCGATATTTTCTTTTTTCAAAAGTTCGATCTCTTTTTTCTCAACCTCAGGCTTATTCTCTTTATTCTTAGGAAATTCATGAAAACCCACCCCATAATCCTTAGCAATCTCGCCAATCTGGGCATGGTTGCTTATGATAAAAGGAATTTTACAATTAAAATAACCTTGTTTATATTTAATTAATATATCATAAAGACAATGCAGGGAGGCTGAAGCAAAAACAGCTACCCGAGCGAAATCACTGCTAAAGTGAAGCGACCATTCCATATTGAATTTCTTAGCCAAAGTTGAAAAGTTATTTGTGATCTCTTTGTTCGGTATCGAAAACCCTTCTAACGACCACTCAATCCGCATAAAAAAAGTATTAGATTCAGAATCGATATGTTGATCAGCATGTTGAATATTACCGTTATTCTTATAAACAAAATTAGCAATACTAGCAGTTATACCTTTTTGGTCTGGACACGAAATTAAAAGAATAGCGGTATTCATATTCTAAGGGGAGATTTTTTGAAGATATTTGTAATAGTCTCCTTCGGTAGTGAGAATTATCATTGTATTAACATCAACAGTATTGCCGTAAGTCTCTAAAGTCTTTAAAAAAGAGTAAAATTCAGGGTCTTTACTATAGGCATCAGCGTATATCTTCGCAGCCTTTGCATCGGCTTTACCCTTTATGACTTGGGCTTTCTTATAAGCATTAGAAGTTATCTCTTTCAATTCTTTCTCGGTACGCCCGGCGATGTCAGCACTTACTCCTCTTCCCTCGGAACGATATTTTTCAGCTGCCCTTCGGCGCTCTGCTATCATTCGATCATAAACCTTCGAACGCACTTGTTCTACATAATTAACTCTTTTTATCCTAACATCAATAAGTTCTATCCCATATCTTGTGCCTAGGTCAACCTTGGCATTCTTCAGTATATTTTTGCGCATCTGATCTCGTCCGACATTGATTTTTTCTAAGACTATCTCTTGCATAAACTCTTCGTTATCGGTAATGTCTTTTTTATTCTCGATTATCCTATTGGTTGAGCGTACGAGTTCAATTAGATTATGATTTGTGACTGCATCTCTAACTGAAGCATCTATTATGCCATCCAATATTGCCTGAGCGCCCCTCTCATTAGAAACTGATTTAAAAAAACTTAAAGCATCAACTATCTTCCAGCGGGCAGTAGCATCAACCCAAATATATTTTTTATCTTTGGTTGGTATTTCACTAGGATAACCGTCCCACTCCAGCATCCTTTCTTCGAAATAATTGACTTTTTGAATAAAAGGTATCTTTAAATGCAATCCAGCTTTTTTTATCGGGTCTCCAATCGGGTCTCCAAATTGAGTTACAACTACCTGGTGGCCTTCCTTAATAATGTAAAAAGGATTGCCAACAAGCAATAAAACAATAAATATTACTGCAATAATAGGTAATGATTTTTTATTCATTAGTATTTTCCAACTTTAATAAGGGCAATATCCCCTTTTGCTGTGGATCAACTATATATTTTTTCCCGGCTTTTTTTAATATCTTATTCATTTCCTCTAAGTATAATCTTTTTAAGGTCACATCCTTTGCCTGAATATACTCTTGGTGTAAAAGAAGAAATCTTTCAGCATCTCCCTGGGCATTATTGACTTTTTCCAAAGCATACCCTTGGGCCTTCTTAATAGTTTGCAGGGCCTCTCCTTTAGCCTGAGGTATCTTTTGGTTATATTCTTTCCAGGCTTGGTTTATGAATTTTTCTTTTTCCTGTTTAGCTTGGTTAACTTCGTTAAAGGCTGGCTTTACCGGATTCGGAGGATTTACATCTTGAAGCTTTACCTTAACCACATAAATACCAACATTATATTCATCGAGTATTGACTGCATCTCTTGCTGCACTTTATCATTAACCTCGACACGCTTTGTTGTTAAAACTTCGTTAAAGGTATAATCTCCGACCACGCTGCGCATGACTGCTTCTGAAATATCGCGAATGGTTTTATCGACATTGCGTATATTGAATAAAGCTTTATAAGGATCATTTATTTTAAATTGTGCTACCCACTCAAGATTTAAAACGTTTAAATCGCCGGTAAGCATTAAAGACTCATCATTGTAAGATTTCTGGCTGTAAACTGTTCTCATCCCGGCTGATTTGGTTCGAAACCCGAATTCATCAGTATAAACATGCTCTACTCTAACCGGGATAACCTGATCAATCCCAAAAGGTATTTTAAAATGTAAACCGGGTTTAGTGGATTTTGTAAATTTTCCAAAACGTAACAACACCCCGACCTCATCAGGCTGAATTGTATAGAAAGTTCCCTTTAAAACAAAAATTAAAATCAGAATTCCGACAATAAGAGGCAAGGAAAAATTTTTTGACTGGTTGAATTTAAACCTTTCCTTGAAGTTTTGGATAATTTCATCGGGGTCTTTTCGCTCAAAAGTCATAAGTTGAATTATAGCATAATCAACTATTTTGGCAAGGCCTTTTTTGTTAATAAATAACACCCGTAAATGTAACTCATATTGCAACATTATTCAATTGTCAACCGGGGCGGTTGTCAGGCTTCCACTCTTTATTTTTTGCACTTATAAATAGACAAAAAATAAATTCTATGGTATCTTTAAATAGGTATTTTATGAATAAAAATCAAATACGAAAAATCATAAAACTGCACTGGCTAAAGATATCTATAGCTACCATAATAACTATCCTTTTAATATCTTTGATCGCCTTATTAATTATCGGCACAAAACACTTCATGGAGCTAGAATCCTTCTACAAAAAAATGACTCTTGCTTCAATACCGCTGCAATTATTCCTAAGCGTCATAACTGCCTTTGTCTTTGCCAGTATTTACATGGGTTTCCATTATTGGTTTATGTTTGGCGGCGGCATGACAAAAATGGGCCAAAAGAATATCAAAGCTAAAGAAGTTAATGTTAAATGGTCTGATGTAATAGGTATGGAATCGGCCAAAAAAGAAGTCGGCGAAGTAATAACACTTATTAATGACCGGGCACAATTAAAAAAAGTCGGTGGAAGAATAATCAAAGGCCTTTTAATGGTTGGGCCGCCAGGTTGTGGAAAAACTTATTTAGCTAAAGCCATTGCTACTGAAACCGGCCTACCCTTTCTTTCAGCAGTAGGAAGTGAATTTGTCGGTATAATAGTTGGCATGGGCGCTTCAAAAATAAAAAGTTTATTTAAAGAAGCAAGGGTGATGGCAGAAATTCACGGAGGCTGCCTTATATTTGTCGATGAAATAGATGCGGTTGCTAGAGCCCGTATGGAAACCAGCGGAATAAATGCTGCTAGCGGCATGGACCATAATGCTACAGTTAATCAACTCTTAACCGAGATGGACGGCTTAAGGCAAGGCGAAAACAATATCGTTGTTATCGCGGCAACCAATATTAATGAATCTGAGCTTGATCCGGCTTTGATGAGAGCCGGCCGTTTTGACAGAAAAATATACGTTGGTAAACCCAATCTCCAAGACCGAAAAAAATTATTTGAATTCTATTTAGATAAAGTTAACTTTGACTCTAGCATAAATATCGATGTTTTAGCCCGCAAAGTCGTTGGTTTCTCGCCAGCTGATATCGCAAACATGGTAAGAGAAGCTTCTTTAATAACTACTCGGGACGGACAAGATAAAATAACCTTTAAATCTCTTTCTCTAGCATATGACAGGGTTGTCTTCGGCCTAAGAAGCCAAATCGATATGAGCGAAGAAGAAAAAATCTGGACCGCTTATCATGAAGCCGGCCACGCAATAATAGCTTACTTCACTCACCCAACCAATGACGTTATAAAGGCCTCTATCGCGCCACATAAAGGAGCTTTGGGTTTTATCAGCCATCGCCCGAAAGAAGAATTGCATACTCCTTCTAAGCCTTGGTTCCTGGCCAATATAAAAACTTCTTTAGGAGGCTATGTAGCTGAAAAACTAAAATTCGGCACAACCACCTCCGGTGTATCCCAAGACTTAGCAACGGCTTTAAGATTTGCCCACGATATGGTATTTAAATACGGTATGGGACACAGCGGTCTGCTTGGAAATTTTGATGCTTTATCAATACCCAGTTATTTAGGCAATCAATTAAATATTTCCGAGGAAACAAAAAGAAAAATAGACGATGATGTTCAAACAATAATAAATGAATGCTTAATCGAAGTTGAAGGTATTATTTCCAAAGAAAAAGATCTCTTAGAAAATTTTGCTCAGGAACTCCTTAAAAAAGACGAACTCGAATACGATGAAATCGTAGAAATAT
>CAZGLF010000041.1:0-12371 GCA_964526615.1 uncultured Planctomycetia bacterium | reverse complement strand
AAGCATTTGTCAACCCGGTCAAGGCAAAGGCTACGGGATTGATAAGAGTGCATGCGAGCATCCGGAGGAAAATAAATAAAAGTAAGGAGTTAATAATGAAAATTTGCATAACCTCTCAGGGAGATAATTTAGAGTCAGCGATTGATCCACGTTTTGGACGCTGCCGTTATTTTATTATAGCCGATATCGCAGATGATAGTTTCGAAGCTATAGCTAATCCTAATATTGATGCTAGCGGGGGAGCCGGGATACAATCGGCTCAAATCGCAGCATCAAAAAAAGCAGCAGTGGTATTAACCGGCAATGTCGGGCCCAATGCTTATCAAACTTTAGAGGCCGCAGGCATTCCAATTATAACCGGAGTATCAGGTTCAGTAAAAGAAGTAGTCCAGCGTTATAAACAAGGTGAATTTAAACCGACCCAGGGCCCTAGCGTAAACAATAAAGGCGGAATTTAAAGATCGATAATTCTTTCCTTTTTTAATTTTAATATTAAGTATTAGGGGTAATTTTGAGAAATAAAATACTAGAAATTCAAAAAAAGTATTCTGATAGGTTAAAATTATTTCAAAATTTTGGTTATAACATCGAAGCCGAACGCGATTTCATCCTTCAGAAAGCTGAGCCGATTTCAGAAGATATACTTGAGGTAGGTACCGGTAAAGGTTATTTAACCCTTGCCTTAGCTAGAAAAGGTTATCGGCTCATAACCGTTGACATTTCCGATGAGACTCAAAATACCGCCCGTTCAAACATTAAATATTGCGGTTTAGAAGATAGGGTTAGATTTGAAATAGCAGATGCAAAAAACCTTAAATTCAAAGATGCAAGTTTTAAGACTGTATTTTCTACTCATACTATCCACCATTTAAAAGAGCCCTATTTGGTGATTGAAGAATTATTGCGGGTCACTAAAGCACCGGGTAAGATAATTTTAAGTGATTTTAGCCAAGAAGGTTTTGAAGTTATAAGAAAAGTACATCAATCTCAAGGCGGTGATCATAATTCGGGTGAGGCTTTAATGAGTGAAGTAGGAGAATTTTTAAGCGCCAGGGCGATTAAGTATGATTTTTTTAAGTCTGGTTTAAGTGAAGTAATGATTGGATATAAAGAACCTAATTAAACTATGGTAATTTCAATTGCAAGCGGAAAAGGCGGCACTGGTAAAACTTTGGTTTCAACCAATTTAGCCTCAGTTTTAAATTCAAAGGTGATATTTTTGGATTGTGATGTTGAAGAACCTAACTCACATATTTTTATAAAACCGCAATTCTATAGTAAGGGTAAAGTTACCATACCAATCCCTAAAATTGACACTGAAAAGTGTGATTTTTGCGGTAGGTGCGTTGAGTCTTGTGTCTATAATGCATTAGCGATTGTTGAGAAAAAAGTTTTATCTTTTCCTCAATTATGTCATGGTTGCGGTAGTTGTAGTTTTGTTTGCCCGCGCGGGGCAATCACTGAAGTTGAAAAAGAAATTGGTTCAATGGAGAACGGTTTCAAAGATAGATTAAAATTTTCTCATGGGAAATTAAAGATTGGAGAAGTGATGTCGCCGGCTTTAATCCGGGCTCTAAAAAGAAATATTCCCGATACTGCCAAGGGGGCTTTAGCCCAAGGACCGGTTACCGATGTAATAATCGATGCCCCGCCGGGAACATCATGTCCGGTAATAGCCACGGTAAAGGAAAGTGATTTTTGTATTTTAGTTACCGAACCTACACCATTTGGCCTGAATGATTTAGTTTTAGCGGTTGAGCTTTTACGTGAGATTTCAATACCATTTGCAGTTATAGTTAACCGTTGCGATATCGGCGACGATTCTGTTAAGGACTATTGCGCTAAAGAAGGCGTAAAGATATTGATGCAGATACCATTTCAACGGGAAATTGCTCAAGCTTATTCGCAAGGTAAGTTGTTTACCGAGTTATTTCCCGAATATCGAGATAGATTTAACCAGGTTTATGATAAAATTTTAGGTATTTTAACATGAAACAACTATTAATTATCAGCGGAAAGGGAGGGACCGGTAAGACGATATTAACTGCTTCTTTTGCGGTTTTGGCAGAAAGTAAAGTTATGGCTGATTGCGATGTTGATGCCGCTGATCTGCATTTATTATTAAATCCTAAGATTCGCGAAAACCATGAATTCAAAAGCGGCCTTACCGCAGTAATCAATAAAGAAATATGCACTAATTGCGGCAGGTGCCGGCAGCTGTGCCGCTTTAAGGCAATTGATGAAGATATAAATATTGATGAGGTATCCTGCGAGGGCTGTGCGCTTTGCAGTTATGCGTGCCCGGTTGGTGCAATTAGAATGCGGGAAGATATCTCAGGCCGGTGGTTTATTTCCGATACCGATTACGGCCCGATGGTACATGCAAAACTTGGCGTTGCAGCCGAGAATTCCGGAAAATTAGTCACTTTAGTTCGAGATGAGGCAAAAAAAATCGCTGAGCGTGATAATAAAAAGTATATAATAATTGATGGGCCCCCGGGAATCGGTTGCCCGGTTATTGCTTCCTTGGCTAATATCGATTTAACCTTAATAGTTACCGAACCCACTCTTTCGGGGATTTCTGATTTAAAAAGAGTCGCACTTTTAAGTAAAAAATTTAAAGTTTCAACTAAAGTTATTATAAATAAATACGATATCAATCTTAAAAACACTCAGGAAATAAAAAATATTTGCCGCCGGATGGATATAGATATTCTGGGCCAACTTCCTTTTTCCCAAGAGGTACCAAAGTCTTTAACCTTGGCTAGGCCATTGGTGGCGGTTTCGGATTCTAAACTAGCTGCTGAAATTAAATCTCTTTGGGAAAGGGTGGAGGAGGAATTATAAAATATGAAGACTTACTTAGAGTGCATACCTTGTTTTTTAACCCAAGCTTTAGAAATGGTGAAGCTGGTTAGCCGCGATAAAATAGAACAAAAGGTATTGATTGATGAGATAGCTAAGCTTATCCCGGATTTTGCTCTTGATTGCACCCCGCCTGAGATGGCGCGTTTAATTCATAAAACCATGGAAGAAAAAATCGGGGAAAAAGATTTTTATGAAAAGATAAAAAAGCAAAGCAATGAAAAAGCTTTAAAATTATACCCGCGCTTGAAAGAAAAAGTTAAAAATTCAAAAGATCGGCTTTTGACCGCGGTAGAAATTGCCATTGCCGGAAATGTGATTGATTATGCATCTAAAAATTCATTGCATATTGAAAATGAAATTGAAAGGTTATTTATTAGTGAATTTAGCCAGACCGAGAAGACCTTGTTTGATTATGAAGATTTTAAAAAAGATTTAAATAAAGTAAAGACTATTCTATATATTGGCGATAATGCCGGAGAAATAGTTTTTGACCGGGTTTTGATTGAAGAGATACCTGAGGATAAAAAGATAATTTTTGCCGTACGAAATAAGCCGGTCATCAACGATGCCACCTTGGTTGATGCAAGATTTTGCGGTATCGATAAAATCGCTGAAGTTATCTCAAGCGGGGTTGACGCTCCCGGTGCAATACTGAAATATTGTTCACCCGAATTCAATAATTTATTTAATCAAGCTGATATGGTTATTAGTAAGGGCCAAGGGAATTATGAAGCCCTTAATGAAGAAGCAAGAAGAGTATATTTTTTATTTCGGGCAAAATGCCCGGTCGTTGCTTCCCATGCCGGATTAGAAGTTGGCCATGTGGTTTTAATGCGCAGTAATTGATATGGAGTTAAAAATAGTTTTTAACAGTAACGCAATCGGTGATGAATTTTCACTCGGCTGGGGCCTTTCGATTCTTGTCGGTAAAAATTTACTATTTGATACCGGTGAAACCGAAGAAGCATTGCTAAACAATATAAAAAAATTAAAAATCGATATTAGCTTAATTGAAAAGGTAGTTATTTCACATGACCATTGGGACCATACCGGAGGGTTGTGGGGTTTACTTAAGGGGAAAAAAGGAATTAAAGTATATGGCTGTGCGGGTTTTAGCCAAGAATTTAAAGACAAAGTATCTTCGGCCGGCGCCAAATTAATTGTAAACAAGGATTTTCTAGAGATATCTAAAAATGTTTATTTAAGTGGAGAAATAATCGGAGATTATAATGGCCAAAAGATATCAGAACAAGCTTTGGTTATTGAAGATGATAAAGGAATCGGTGTTTTGACCGGTTGTGCCCATCCCGGAATTGTTAATATTTTAAAATCAATAAAAGGCCATTTCATCGATAAAGAATTTGCTGCTGTTTTGGGGGGATTTCATTTGATGAATAAAACTTCAAACGAGATAAAAGAAGTTCTTGCCGCCTTTAAGAATTTAAAGGTTAAAAAGGCTGGCCCGACTCATTGTTCAGGCCCCAAAGCCCAAGATATTTTTAAAGCCCAATACCGGGACAATTTCATTGAGGCCTTAGTTGGCACAACTATCAAAATTTAACCGCTTTAACTTAATTCCAAAAAAAATCTTTTTGTGATAAAATATTAAAACAATAAAATTTTTAATCAAAGGAGTGTTTTATGCCAATATCACTAAAAGATATAATAAGCCGTTGTGGTTCATTAAGTATTTGCGAAGAAAGAGAGGTCACAGATATTTATTGTGAGATCGTATTTTATACCAAAGATACCCCTCAATGGGAAGGTATTCTTTCAGAAATCTTTGGTTCCCCGGCAAAACCCCAGGGCGCCAGCCCCACCAAAAATGATTTAGCATTGACTATGGATTTTGGGGGAGTTTTTGACAATCAAACCCTGTTTAAGCAAGAGTCCGAAAACAGTATCGTGTTAGCTATGTTCTGGCCTTGGGGAAATGGCGAATACACTACCTTAAAATTGGCAGTTTTAAATAAAACCTCATAATAATGCCAATATGGGATATCCTGCCTAAAAAGCAATTAGAAATTCTAAAAAATAAGAATTGCAATTGTAAGATATCGGAGTAGAATTTTAGTGTAAATAAATTTGTTTTAAGACCTAAAAAGATTGGAAGGGGGTAACGATCTTGTGCGGGTAAAACAAAAAGCAGCCTTTATCATTTTTTGACGGCTGTTTTTTTGTTTTTTAAGGGGAGGTATGTAGTTTTGAGTTATGATATTAGTCAAAATATTAAACTGCAGGCTACCGATTGTGTCGATAACTTATCTTGTCTTAGCGGAGAATGTGATTTGTGTAGGGTAAAAATCAAAATCAATAACGGCCCAATTTTCGTTGACACCAACCCTAACAAAGCATGCGGGTATAAGACCTATTTTGGCGGATCTCCAATATGCACCTGTCCGGTAAGGCGCGAAATTTTCAGAAAATACGAAAAGTAACCTGGCTTAGGTGATAATTTCTTCTTTTTCCGTTAAAAACTGTGGTTTAGGCTTACGGAGGTATTAAAAAACCCTCCCCAAAATCGGAGAGGGTCCGTGGCTTTGACTCCCTTATGGGAATCTCTTTAAAAGATAACATGCTTTCCTATTGCCTTTCAAGGGTTTGGAGAAAATCTTCTGAAACCGTTTTCAGAAAGGCTTTCCTTTACAAAGATCCAACTATCATATACAATAGCTTTCTAGCGGCGAAAACTATGAAAAAGATTAAAAAATCTAAAAAAATACTAGTATTTAACCCTTTTGGGATTGGAGATGTGCTTTTTACTACCCCTTTAATCCGGAACCTTAAGACCGAGTTAAAGGATATTTCGATTTCTTATCTTTGCAACCGAAGGGCCCGGCCTCTGTTGGAAAATAATGAGTTTATCGATGAGGTAATGATCTTTGAGAAGGATGAATGGAAGCAAGCTCTTAAAGATTCGAAGATAATTTTCATCAAGAAAGCATTTGGTTTTTTTAAACAAATAAAAAAAGCAAAATTTGATATTGTTTTTGATCTTTCGATGAACACCCAGTATGGGTTTTTTCTGAAATTAAGCGGGATAAAAACCCGAATCGGATTTAATTACCGAAACCGGGGTAAATTTTTAACTCATAAAATCAATATACCCCAAGGATATAAAGATAAGCACGTTGCGCGGTATTGCTTAGACTTACTGCAATTTTTAAATATAAAAGGAAAAGATTATCGTTTTGATTTGACAATTCTTCCGGAAACAGTAAAAAAAGTTAAAAAAATCCTTTTTAAATACGCGCTGGAGGATGAAGGTAAGTTGATTTGTGTTTTTCCCGGTTCCGGCGATAGCTGGCAAAAAACAGCCTATTTTAAGCGTTGGCCCAAAGAATATTTTATTGAGCTTTGCCGGCGAATTGTTGCTGGGGGAGCCGAGGTTTTGCTGTTAGGTTCGCCGGCAGAAGCAGATTTGTGTATGGAGATAACTAATAATTTAAATCAGGAAATTTATGATCTTTGCGGAAAAGTTAGTTTAGAAGAAGCGGTAGCTTTAATGTCGTTGTCTGAATTAGTTATTACCAATGACGGAGGGCCATTCCATATCGCTCAGGCTTTAAATAAAAAAGTAATTGGCTTCTACGGGCCGGTAGATGAGAAGGTTTATGGCCCGTATCCGGATGAGGTTAATTCAATAGCATTAAAAAGTGATATTGATTGCCGGCCTTGCTATTGGAGTTTTCGGTTTAAAGGCTGTGATTTTGATAAAAAATGCCTGCGCCGAATAAAGGTTGATTCTGTTGTCTTGGCAATAGAGCCTTTTATATAATATAAATATAATAATTTTACTTTACAATTTCAAGGCAGCATTGTATAATTTAGAGTCTTTGAGGAAAGTTATGAAAAAATTAAAATTAGGCATACCAAAAGGGAGTTTACAGGATAAAACCATTGAGGTTTTTAAGATGGCGGGTTTTAATATTTATGTAAGCCCACGTTCTTATTTTCCTTCGATTGATGATCCAGAAATCGAAATCACATTACTGCGGGCTCAAGAAATGTCCCGTTACATAGAAGATGGGGTTTTGGATTGCGGCATTACTGGTGAGGATTGGATTTTGGAAAACGGTTCAAAGGTTGAGCGTTTAGCAGAACTTATATATGCAAAACAAACCTTGAATCCGGTTCGCTGGGTAGTGGCAGTAAGAGCCGATTCCAAAATAAAAAAGATTCAAGATTTGGCCGGTAAAAGAATTGCCACCGAATTAGTTAATTATACAAAAAAATACTTTAAGAAAAAAAAGATCGATGTTGATGTTGAATTTAGCTGGGGGGCTACCGAGTTTAAAGTAACTACCGGTTTAGTTGATGCAATAGTTGATATTACCGAGACCGGGGCTAGCCTGCGCGCTAATAATTTAAAGATAATTGATTCAATATGCCAGTCGACAACCCAATTTATTGCTAACAAGAAAGCGTTAAAAAATTCATTTAAATTAAAAAAGATGAAACACTTAAAACTTCTTTTACAGGGAGCTTTAGAGTCCCGTGATAAAGTCGGTTTAAAACTAAATGTAAAAGAGAGTGACTTGGAGAAAATTTTAAAAATTTTTCCCAGCGATAAAAAACCCACCATATCATCTTTGACAGTGAAAGGATGGTTTGCAGTTGAAGTAATATTGGTTGAAAGGGAAGTGCGAAAATTGCTCCCGATTCTTAAAGAAAATGGAGCCAAAGAGATAATAGAATACCCTTTAAATAAAGTCATACATTAATTTAAGTTCAGGAGTAGATATGCCTTGCGGAAGAAAGAAGAAATTAAAAAAAGTAAAAAGACACTGGTTTAAGAAGCGAAGAAAACAGCAAAGACATAAGTCAAGATAATCTTCAATGAGATTATTTCTAATATTTACTATTATTTGCCTGCTCACACCTTTATCTTTTGCACAAAGCCAAAGATTTAACCAAGAGCTTTATGGTAGCTATCTTAAGGGCCTTATCTATGCCGAGAATAGCCGATATAAGGAAGCCTTGGAAGAATTAAAAAAAGCAAAAGGCATGGATCCTGATTCTGTCCACATTCGATTGAAAATGGCTACAGTGTTTATTCGTTTAGACCAGATAGTTAAAGCCGAAAACATCCTCAAAGAAGCTAAAAAGGTGGAACCGGATAACTTAGATATTTCTTTAGCTTTAATATTTGTTTACTCTTACGCTCAAGAAGATAAAAAGTTAGAGCAAGAATACGAGCATTTTTTAAAACGGGCTCATGAAATCAAACCAAAAGATCTTAGCATATCGGAGTATTTAGCTCAATTTTATTTTTATAAAAAAAGGCCTCAGGATGCTATAGAAATATATGAAAAAATTCTTATTAGTAATCCCGAACATATTGACGCCCTTTTTTGGTTAGGTTATCTTTATGACGAAGTCGGCCGGCGTGATGAGGCAATTGATGCCTGGAAGAAAGGCCTTAAGTTAGACCCCAATTATGCCCCGATTTTAAATTCTTTAGGTTATGTTTATGCAGTTAATGAAATAAAACTGGATAAGGCTGAAAAGATGCTTAAAAAAGCAATCGAAATCGAGCCCGACAACGGTGCTTATTTAGATAGCTTAGGTTGGGTTTACTTTAAGAAGAAAGAGTATAAAAAGGCTGAAAAATACCTTTTTGAAGCAGTAGAGATCGTCAAAGACCCTGATATCTATGAACATTTGGGTGACCTATACATAAAGATGGATCAAAAAGATAAGGCTATGAACTACTATAAAGAAGGGATAAAGCATTTTCCCGATAATAAAAATTTAAAAGAAAAGATAAGGCGTTATGGAGAATAGAATAAAGGAAATTAAAGCTAAAGCTAACCAGATAAGAAGATTGATAGTTAAAATGCTGGCAGAAGCTGGTAGTGGGCATCCAGGAGGTTCTCTTTCATCTACCGATATAATAAGCTGTTTGTATTTTGATGTAATGAAGTATGACCCTAAAAATCCTGATTTAGCCGATCGTGACAAGTTTCACTTATCAAAAGGACATTGTTGTCCGGCAGTTTATGCTGCTTTGTCGCTTTGTGGATATTTTGATAAGGCTGAATTAATGAAAATAAGAAAATTAGGAGGCATTTTACAAGGCCATCCTGACTGCGGGGTTCCGGGAATCGAAGTTGCCAGCGGTTCTTTAGGGCAGGGTTTATCGGTAGCTTTGGGTATGGCTTTAGCCGGAAAGCTTAACGGTTCAAAAGCAAGAGTTTATTGCCTCATGGGGGACGGGGAGATTCAGGAAGGTAATATTTGGGAGGCTGCTATGGCAGCGGCCCATTTTAAGGCCGACAATCTTTGCGGAATAATTGATTATAATCGTTTTCAAATTGATGGGCGAACCGAAAGAATAATGAACTTAGAGCCTTTAGTTAATAAATGGGAATCTTTTGGCTGGCATGTTCATCAATGCGACGGTCATAACATTGAAGAATTGCTAGCGGCTTTTAACGAAGCTAAGACTGTAAAACATAAACCAACAGTTATCTTAGCCCATACTGTTAAAGGTAAGGGAGTGTCTTTTATGGAACACGTAGTAGATTTTCACGGCCGGTCTCCGTCTAAAGAAGAAGAGGAAATTGCTTTAAAAGAATTAGAAGAGATTGAAAAGGAAGAAGGTAAGCTAAAAGGGTAAATCGATGGAAAAATTATACGCGCGAGATATTTACGGTAAGACTTTAATCGAGTTGGGTAAGAAAGACAATAATGTCGTTGTTTTGGACGCTGATCTTTCAGGTTCAACCCGAACTGCAATGTTCGGCCGAGAATATCCAGACAGGTTTTTTAATTTTGGTGTTGCCGAGCAGAATATGATGGCTACCGCAGCTGGTTTAGCAAGTTCGGGTAAGATAGTTTTTGCTTCAACTTTTGCGATGTTTGCAACAGCAAGGGCGTTGGATCAAGTAAGAAATTCAATTTGTCATAATAATTTTAATGTTAAAATAGTAGCTACCCATGGTGGCATAACTGTTGGCGAAGATGGTGCTTCTCACCAGGCTTTAGAGGATATAAATTTTTTCCGGGCAATTCCCAACATGAAGATTATTGTCCCGGCAGATGCGAGAGAGGCCGGTAGTGCAGTAAAGGCAGCTCATGAAACCGAAGGGCCGTTTTATATTCGTCTTGGCCGTTCTAAGGTTGAGACTTTAGAAAATAAAGAAAAATTTACTTTCGGCAAGGGTTGTTGCCTATCTGAAGGTAAAGATATTGCGATAATTAGCTGCGGTATCATGGTTGGAAATTCCATGAAAGCAAAAGATATTCTAAAAGAAAAAAATATTTCACCGGCAATATATAATTTCCACACTATAAAACCAATCGATGAGGAGTTACTCCTTGAAATATCCAAAAAGTACAAGCATGTTTTGATATGTGAAGAACACCAAGTTACCGGAGGGTTGTTTTCGGCAGTCGCCGAAACTTTAATTCGAAAGGCCCCGGTCAAAGTTGAACGCATTGGTGTTGAAAATCGGTTTGGCCAATCTGGCTCACCTCAGGAGTTAATGGATTTTTATGGACTCTCGGCTAATTCAATCGCTGAGAAAGCGCAAGAGATTATTCGGCAGCAAAGTTAATATTTTAAGTCCTGCCAAAATAAACCTTTACCTTAATATATTAGGAAGGTATCCCGGGGGATACCATGAATTAGAAAGCATAGTCGAAAAAGTATCTCTATTCGATCAAATTGATATTACTCTTACCAAAGAACCGCAGATAATCATTTCATCTAATAATAAACAAATTCAAAATAACGATAATCTTTGTGTGAAAGCAATAAGCTTAATGAAGAAAAAATATAGGATACCTTATGGTTTTTTCATAAAGCTAAATAAAAAAATACCGATTGGATCTGGTCTAGGAGGAGGGTCTTCTAATGCCGCTAGTAGTATTTTTGGTATTGATGCCCTTTTGAATCTAAAATTAAAAAAAGAAGAATTATTGGATTTAGGCGCAAACTTAGGTAGCGATGTAAATTTTTTTCTAAGTGAATCTAGTTTTGCTCTTTTACAGGGGAGAGGTGAGAGGATAGAGCCGCTGCCTTATAAAATAAAATTAAAGCATTTTATTATCTGGCCCGGCATAAACATCTCCACAAAAGAAGCTTACAAAAAAGCAAGAGTAAAATTGACAAAATTTTTTAATAATGCTAATATAATGCAGTATGCCTTAAAGAATAAGGATTTGTTCTTGGTGAAAAAGAGCCTTTTTAATGCATTGGAAAAGAGTGCCTTTTTGGTATCGAGTCAACTTAGAGGAGTCCAGGAATACTTGAGCCATAAAGGTATATTTACCAAAGTTACCGGTAGCGGAGGTGCTCTTTATACCGTTGACGATATAAGCGATAAAAAAATAAGAGAAACTGTACCAAAAAAATGGCAGCTATTTAAAGTGACAACAGTTTAATTTCTAAACGGCCTTTAAGATAAGTTGCAATTGTTTTTTTACATAAAAAAGATGAGTAACAACCAGGTGCAGGGTAAGGTTACCGGGGCCATCCTTTTTGGGGAAAGGGCGGAGGAATCTCTTGTTTTCTTGCTGGAGATCACAGCTAAGAAAATATGGCCAGTGTAACCATTTTGCCATTGCAAAGTTTGGCTAAAAGGAGGTAGATTCTATGGAGATTACAGAGGTCAGAGTTTCTCTTCGGGAAAGTGAAGGCAAAAGGTTAAAAGCATACGCAACAGTAACTTTTGATAATTCTTTTGTGGTACGCAACATCAAAGTTATTGAAGGCAATAATGGTTTATTTGTTGCTATGCCGGCAAGAAAGCTGAAACAATTTTGTCCTCGCTGCGGGAAGAAAGTCGATGTAGGAAGTCAATATTGCAACCATTGCGGCGCGCAGTTACCTCCTGTTCCTAAAGAATCTGATGAAAACGGCAGACAGGCAACTCATCAAGATTTGGCTCACCCGATAAATCAGGAATTCCGTGATTATCTCCAAAGTAAAGTTTTGGATGCATACCACACGGATAAAAACGCAGCTGGTAAAGAAGCTCCTGAGAGTGAAGGTGCAGCAGAAGATAGTGAAGCGGTAACATAAATAATCCTGTCATAAAACCATAATTAAAATCTCTTTACTTTGGGACGTTCTGTCTTTAAGGGATTTAAATAGTAATTAAGCTATTTGCCCGGTAGTGTAATCGGTAACACATCAGCTTTTGGAGCTGACTTTCCTGGTTCGAGTCCAGGCCGGGCAATTTAATTATTAGAGAATTGAAAACAGACGTAATTAAGTGTTTGGCATGTTGCCAGGGAAGTTCGTTATTGATTGTTGTGTTTTGCAGAACGAACTTACCTGGTTCGAGTCCAGGCCGGGCAACTTTATAAAATACTCCATAATTGGAGTATTTAAACACCCCCGCGGTGGGATAAAAAAGTCTAAGTTAAAAACACCGCGGGGGTGAAGAAATGTAATTATTTTCTTGACAGCCACTCACTTTAGAGATATATTAAAATCACAATTAGTAAATAGTCCCGAGTTGGAAGGGTTAAATCCAGGACGTTAATAAATT
>CAZGLF010000040.1:0-12378 GCA_964526615.1 uncultured Planctomycetia bacterium | reverse complement strand
GGTATTAAATTCTTTGGAACCGGTAAGATAAATCATCGCTGCTGCAAAACTTTTTTTATCTACTACCCTTAGGTCGACTTGAATATTTTCTTTATTTATTATAACCGAAGACTTAGTCGGCCCCTTAAGTAAAACCTCATCAACTAAAGGTAAATTTATAAATTCATCCATAACTTTTTCAGGCTTATTTGACGCTGCCACTATATCAATATCTTTTACTTTTGGTTTCCTCCGGCGCAGTGAACCGGCTATCTCTACTCTTTGGAGATATCTTAGTTTCTCTAAATAACTCTTGATTTCAAAAGCAATAAGTGATGCTGGATAAATTGGTATTCTTTCTTTACTTTTTTGCAAAATTTCAATACCCTTTAATATATTACCTTGAGTTTTTTGTTTAATTCCTGCTATTTTTATCAATAAAGATTTTTTCGCTGCTGACTCTAACTCTTTAATAGTTTTAACTCCTAGTCTATCATGAATTATTTTAATAGTCTTGGGTCCAATACCCGGGATATTAAGCATCTCAATTAAGCCTTTAGGAATCTGGTCTTTTAATTTTTGATAGTATTTTAAGGTTCCAGTTTCAGCGATTTCTTTAATTTTATCCGCTAAGTCCTTGCCGATTCCGGGTACCTGTATTAATTTGTCTTCTTTTATAAGGTCTTCTAAAGGAGTACTTAGGTTTTCTATTACTTGGGCAGCGCGCTGATAAGCTCTTATCCGAAAGTGGTTCTCGCCTTTAAGCTCTAAGATTTGACCAATACTTTGAAAAATATTAGAGATTTCTTTATTCAGCATATTTAAAGGAGCCTTTAAGACCCTCTGCTGTAAGCGGTAACTTTATTTTTTATCCCGCCGCGTGAAGTAAATTCTGCGATAATGGTGATTTCATAAGGCTTTAATACCTTCTTTAGGTCTTCTAAAATTTTATTCACAGCGTGTTCATTATAAACCTTTACGTTACGGAAGGAATAAAGGTAATACTTTAAAGATTTAAGTTCGATTAATTTTTTACGCGGTGTATAATTTATACTAAGATATGCAAAATCTGGAAGGCCGGAAAAAGGGCATACACAAGTAAATTCTTCGGTACTTAATTCAACTTTTATCTTTTTACCCGGATATTGATAGTCGATGGTCTGTAGGATTTTTATATCGATATCTTTAGGTAAAAATAATTTGGAAGAAGTTTTCTTGGCCCTTTTTTCTACTGGACTGGTTTTTCTATCCTCATAAATCATGATTTTTTATTATATCAGATTTTAAAAGCTTAATAAGTATTATTCTTATTTAAATGCCAAAGTTTGTTTTTTAAAAACAGTTGCTTGATTTAACCCGCTAAAATCAAGATGATATGCTAAAAATTCACTTAAAATATAGAAAATTTCATCTAAACTCTTAGAGTCAAAATTCAATCTCAGAGTAAGAGGTAAAGTTGTTTTTTGAATATAAAAAATACTTTTTGATACCTGTTTGCTTATTTCCCTTCTGTCGGAAACCTTTCGGCAACAGCTTTTGCAAATAAGCCCTCCTTTGGAAATACTAAAAAACATATCTTTGCCTAGCCGTCCATGACAATTTATACAATGGTTAAATTCGGGCTTAAAACCCGATAGAGTTAGAAATTTTATCACAAAAATCGAAAGAATTTTTAATTCATCATGATTGCTCAAGTAATCCAGGCAGTTTCGCAAAAGGTTAAAAACTTCAATGTTGCTATCCCAAAGGTGCATAGTCTTATCAAGCAGATTAAATAAAAAAGCAGCTACATTAGCCTTGGATATATCTTCTCTTAAAAAAGGGTAATCATTGATCAAATCAGCATGGGAAATGAGCCAAATTTCATTTCGTTTAGGATAAAATAAGAATTCATTTAAACTAAATAAATCAAGCGGGGAAGAAAATTCTCTTTTTGGAGTATAAAAACCCTTGAAAATACCCCTAATCTTCCCATACCTATAAGTGTAAATACTGGTGATTAAGCTAGTTTCCCGGAAGTTATAGCGCCGAACTAAGAACCCTAAGTCTTTTTCTACCATAATTAATTTATCTTAACGCAAAGCACCTTTAATTACAAGAGTTCCAAATCTTAAAACTTTACCTTGGGGCTGTTTTGAAAAAATATTTCCCTTATCTGTTCTTGCTTTGAATCCATAAGCTTTTTATCAACAGAATTTAAATCTGAAAAACCAACAAGATGCAAAAGGCCATGGATAAGATAAAGAATTAGCTCTTGCCGCCATTTAAGGTTTAGTTCTTTGGCAACAATTAAAGCTTGCTCTAAAGATACTACCACCTCTCCCAGATAATCAGGGTCAATATTATCAGCTAAAGGAAAAGCGATAACATCTGTTGCCTGGTTTTTTTTAAAATACTTTTTATTTAATGATTTTATAAATTTATTATCACAAATTAAAACTGATATTTTTTTAGACGGAATATCGGAGGCCTTTAAAATATCTGAAAGATATTTTTTCAAAGCTTTAAGGTTTACTTTCTTTATGGTTTGTTGATTTTGTATCTGAATATTTGTTTCTTGAGGCATGTTAACTTTGCTAAAGTAAGTTATATCCCTAGGTGGGTTTTTTAGAATTATTGTTTTTGGGAGAAGCTGGCTCCTCTTTAGGGTAATTTATCCTGGTATGAAAAATTGCATTCAATATCCTGATAAAACTCTGGGTTATCTTCTCAACTTCTTTTAGGGTAAGGTTACTGTCATCAAGTTCGCCTTCCATAAATCTTTTTTTAACAACTTCTCTGACCATTTCTTCAATTCTAGAAGGTGTTGGCTCCTCCAATGTTCGCGATAAAGCTTCTACCGTATCAGCCAAAGACACTATAGCGGTTTCCTTCATTTGAGGCTTAGGTCCAGGGTAACGGTATTCTTCTTCATGCTTTCCTTCCGGCTCTAATTGCTTTGCCCGTTGATAGAAATAATATACTAAAGTTTTACCATGATGCTGAGTTATAAAATCCATTATTTTTGGATTAAGATGGTGCTTGCGTGCCAATTCAATACCTTCTTTTACATGGTTAAAAATAATCAATTTACTCATCGAAGGTTTTAAATTCTTATGTACATCTTTATAATTTACCAAATTTTCCACAAAATAATCGGGTTTTATAATTTTGCCGACATCATGATAGTAGGCGCCAACCCGGGCGAGAAGTGAATTTGCCCCAATCGACTCGGCTGCAGCCTCGCTAAGATTGGCAACTACCAGAGAATGCTGGTAAGTCCCCGGGGCCTCAAGTATCAATTTGCGCATTAAGGGATGATTGAAATCCGATAACTCCAATAGAGAAATATTAGTCACTACTTTAAAAATATATTCAAATACCGGCAATACTCCCAAAACTATAAAAGCTGAAATCGCTCCGTTAAAAATACAAATTTTTAATAAGTTCCAATCTAAGCCGGAAAACACAAATAGCCCTTGCCCTCTTTCCATTATAAAAGCAATAATAAACTGAATCGTACCGGCAAAAAGGCCTGCTCTTATCACTTGGAATCTGCGTCTAACACGGTGAGTAAGCATAGCAGCAGTCAAAGATCCGATAAATAAACTTAAACCGACATTAAAATTACCGCCTTCGATACTAGCACTCAGGAAAGAAATAAACAAAGCAAACAAAAAAGAAAGCTCCAAATTGTCAAATAAAAGAGTAATTAGCATTACGAAACCAATGGCTGCGATACCATAAGGTGAAATTTTAAAGGTAACTGTGGTCAAAAGCGGGATTAAAATTGCCATAACCCCTAATATTGCTAAATCCAAATAAGACGGTAGGTGCTCTAATCTCCTTGAGAATTTTACATATAAAAAAAGCAATAAAGCCAGAATCAGCAAAGCATAGTCAATTGAATAAATATAAAAAGTAATTCCTAGAGTAGCAAAAAACGCCAATCCAATAAAAAGGTCTTTAAAATTAACTTTTTTGGTTATCGTAGAAATTTTCATAAGCTTGGATTATTTTTTGAATTAAAGGATGCCGAACAACATCTCTTTTATCCAGATTAATAAATTTTATCCCCTTAACTGCCTTTAAAATGGTTCTTGCTTCAATTAGTCCGATTGGCTTACCGCCGGGTAAATCGCTTTGGGTTATATCACCGGTTACTACAGTCTTGGAATCAAAGCCCAATCTTGTCAAAAACATTCGTAATTGTTCAGTACTGCAATTTTGGGCCTCATCCAATATTATAAAAGCATTATTTAAGGTGCGCCCCCTCATATAAGCTAAAGGGACTATCTCGATTATTCCCCGTTCAAGATAATCATCTATAACATCTACTTCCATCATATCATAAAGAGCATCGTAAAGCGGGCGCAAATAGGGGCTTAATTTCTCATGCATATCTCCGGGCAGAAATCCTAAAGATTCTCCGGCTTCAATAGCCGGGCGGGTGAGGATTATCCGGCGCACCTTTTTCTGCATCAGAAAATTCACTGCCATAGCCATGGCTAAATAAGTTTTCCCGGTACCAGCCGGGCCGATCGAAAAAACTATATCGAAATCATTCATTGACTCGATATATTTAACCTGGCCTTGCGTTTTAGGAAATACTAATTTTTTACTGGCAGCGACCCTTATAGCAAGTTTATCTTCTTTACCCGGGGAAGTTCTTTGGTTTGAATCGGATTTTTGCGAATTTAAATACTTGGAGATATCTTGCTCTTGCAAAGCCACTCCTTCTTTGCTGAGCTGAATTATTTTAGCAATAATATTTTTTGCTGTTCGTACATTATTTTGGGGGCCAGTTACTGCTATACCTTCGGATTCGATATTTATATCAACACCTAATTCTTTCTCGAGGAATTTTAAATTCTTATCCTGAACCCCAAAAATAGAGCTTAAAGAAGATACGCCATCAAGGGTTATAAGTTTTCTAATTGTTTTTGTGGCCATAACCAAAATACTGTTAATTTAATTCAGGAATTATAATTTCAGTACCCGGATATAATTTATCGGGGTTTTTTATGACTCCCTGGTTAGCCTCAAAAAGTTTCTTCCATTTTCTGGTTGTTCCATAAAACTTATAGGATATTTTTTGAAGAGTATCGTTTTTTTGGACAACATATGTTTTTACAGCACCTTCTAACTCGATATCCTCTAAATCATAACTTGTAGTTTCGATATCCTGAGTTTCTTCTTCAAAAAATAGATCTTCCTCTACCATTGGCTCTTCAGTGACGAACTCCTGGCTTTCTTGAGGTTTTCTTTTGCCAAATTCAATTTCAACTACCGATATTTTACGAGTATCGCCCAATCTACTCTCCCGGGGCTCTTCATCCGGCGTCCCGGTTAAATAGCCGCGGTTACCCTCAATTTCAGTATCGGTACGGGGCTTTTCTATAGTATAGGTTCTAACTCTCATACAACCAGATAATAAAAAAAGTCCTAATATTAATACACTTACTTTTCTCATCTTCTTCGCCCTCCTTTTACCCTCTTTACTTAAATCCTTAACTCTCATTCTTGTGGCTCAACTAATTTTAAATATAATTCATCAAGTTGTGCTTTGTCAACATAAGAAGGAGCATCGCTTAAAAGGCAACTTCCTTTCTGGGTCTTAGGAAATGCTATGACATCCCTTATGCTTTCTGAATTAGTTATTATAGCACACATCCTATCTAATCCAAAAGCAACTCCGCCGTGAGGAGGAGCGCCGTATTCAAAAGACCGTAATAAAAATCCAAACTTATTCTGGGCCTCTTCTTGAGAAATCCCTAAAACATTAAAAACCTTTTTCTGTAAAGAAGAAGAATTAATCCTTATTGAACCGCTGGCAATCTCATGGCCATTAAAAACTAAATCATAGGAACGAGACCTTACCTTTGAGGGATCACTGTCTAGATATTTAATATCTTCCGGGTTTGGCGATGTAAAAGGGTGGTGCGATGATTGCCAACGTTTTTGTTCCTGGTCAAACTCAAATAAAGGAAAATCAACTACCCATAAAAAACGAAAATCCCCTTCTCCTAAATCCGGCTTATCGGTTCCGTGTTCCTGCATTGCCTGGGTATGCGAAATCCGCAAAAAAGGAGTTTTAATTTCGATTCCCAGTTCCTGAGAAAAAACCTTTGCTATCATCTGTTCGACTAAATTTAGAATATCCTCCTCTTGGATAAAAGACATCTCCATATCCAGCTGACTGAATTCAGGTTGGCGGTCTTTTCTTAAATCCTCATCTCGAAAACACCTTGCAATTTGATAATACCTATCTAATCCTGAAACCATTAAAATCTGCTTAAACAATTGAGGTGACTGAGGAAGGGCATAAAATTTATTTGGCTGCAGGCGTGAAGGAACCAAATAGTCCCTTGCTCCTTCTGGGGTAGACCTTGTTAAAAAAGGAGTTTCTACTTCGATAAAATCCTGACTATTAAGAAAATTTCTAAAACCCTGGTTGGTTTTATGGCGCAGGATCAACTTTTGATAGGCACTTTTTCTTCTTAAATCAAGATAGCGATGCTTCAGGCGTATTTCCTCTGAAACATCAAGGTCATCTTCGATATTAAATGGTAAATCCCCGGCCGGACTTAAAATCTCTAGCTCTTGGGCGCAAACTTCAATTAATCCGGTAGGAATTTTAGGATTTTCGGTTTTTTTAGGACGGGAATTCACTTGCCCCTTAATCATTACCACATCTTCATTGCGTAGTTTTTTTGCTTTTTCATAGGTTTCGACATTAGGTTTTGGCAAAAATATTACCTGGGTAATACCGTATCTATCCCTAACATCGATAAAAATTAATTTTCCGTGATCGCGGCGGGAATCCACCCAACTACACAAGGTAACATCTTGTTCCAAATTCTTTTTTCTCAATTCTCCGCAAGTATGTGTTCTAAGCATTTTGTCTCCTTAATTTAGCTTTAATTTTAAAAAGTCGGTTAATTTATCGATCTTTATCTTTTCCTGCTTTGAAGTTTTCATATCTTTTACCAATACTGAATTATCTTTTGACTCCTGGGGCCCTAAGATAACTACAAATTTAGCTTCTTTTTTTTGGGCAACTCTCAATTGGGCCTTAAGTGATTTATCGCAATAATCAAAATCAGCGCTTAGAAATTCTTTTCTTAATTTATTAAGCAAAGTAAAAGCATTTAATCTGAGCTCTTTATCGGCTAAGGCTAAATAAACATCAATTTGACTTTCGCTATCCTTTTGCTCTAAAAGCAATAAGACCCTCTCTAACCCCAAAGCAAAACCAATTGCAGCTATATCAGGCCCGCCTAAAGATTTGATTAAATTATTATATCTTCCCCCGGCTCCGATAGCATCTTGGGAACCTAAATCTTTAGATACCACCTCAAAAACAGTATTAGTATAATAATCCAAACCTCTAACCAAATAAGGCGAATAAGTATAATCTATTAACAGTGAATCCAACAAAGAACGTAAATTATTAAAATCAGACTTACAATTGCGGCAAAGATGTTTATCTCCTAGTTTTAAAGAAAAAACAACTTTTTTGCATTCTTTATTTTTGCAATCTATGACCCTTAAAGGATTTTTATCTAATCTTCTCCGGCAGTCAGGGCATAATTGATCTTTTCTATCAAATAGAGACCGTTTTAAATCCTTAGCAAATTCCTCCTTATCTTTTGCACAACCTAAAGTATTTAACTTTAATTCCTTATTCTCAATGCCGATAGCCTCCAGTAAGCTTAAACATAAAACTATTATTTCGGCATCTAGATAAATACTTTTGGAACCTATTGCCTCAACTCCTAGATGATAGAATTGTCTCAGGCGCCCTTTTTGAGGACGTTCGCCTCTAAACATCGGGCCGATATAAGAAAATTTATAAAAATCGCTTTTTTTATGAAGTGAATTCTGAAGGTAATATCTGATAACCTGGGCAGTTCCTTCAGGCCGCAAAACTATATCTTTATCTTCAATTTTAAACATTTGACGCTCAACTATGTCGGTAGTCTGGCCTACGCTTTTAGTAAAAAGATTCTTTTCTTCTAAGAGCGGTAAAATTATTTCTTGATAACCAAAGAGATTGAAAATATCTTTTGCTTTTTGGGTTACTTGATTAAAGGTAAAGGTCTCTTGGGGGTTAAAATCAGCCGTACCTCTTATGTTAGAATAAAGTTTCTTCACTTACCTTGATGCCTCCTATTAATTTTAGATAAATTGATTCCGAAAGAATAGATGATGGGGTTCATCTCGCAAAGATGAGGTTACTTTATGAACTTTTTCATTTCCAAGCCGGGTTTAAAAACAACGGTAAGCCTTTCAGGAACCGGCACTACTTCTCCAGTTTTAGGGTTTCTACCGATTCTTTTTTTTCTTTTTTTAACTTGGAATACGCCAAAGTTCCTTAATTCAATTCGCTTTCCTTCCTTTAAAGCTCCAAATATAGTATCGAAGGTGCGCTGAACAACTTCCTTTACCACTACCTGTTTAATATCGGTTTCTTGGCTAATTTTTAGTACGATATCTCTTTTTCTCATGGTTTTATACTATCATTATGGTTTTAAAGTGTCAAGGACAAGTTTCTCTCGCCCACCAATGACTCAATATCTCTTAAAACCTGCTCGCTCAAAGCGATATGAAAATTATTTCCGGTTTTTATCCGGACTCCGCCGAGCTTAGCATCCTTGAAAGAGAACATAACTGCAACACTGCCTTTATTCTTAATAAAGATATTTTTCAAACGTTCCAAGGGCAGCTTATTTTTCTCAATTGCAATGTTTATCTCCTTAATGCTATCGTTGATTCTTTGTATCGGAATAATTTTAGAGGCAAGTATCTTCGGAATTTTATCCTTTGCTTCAACTCTCCCTTTTAATATTAAAATCGCTTTCTCTTTTAAATAAAGGGCTGCTTCTTCGAATAATTTAGGAAATACAAATACCTCAACACTGGCTGTCTCATCTTCTAAACGCACAATAGCCATTCTTTGGCCTTTTCTACGGGTAGTAATGTATTTTATTTTCTCAACTATCCCACATACCGTAACATCTTGATATCGATGTTGTTCGTAGAAAGATCCGATTTTTTCTCTTCTCAAAAAATCTACAATTGCTGACTGCGTCTTTAAAGGATGGCTTGTTAGGTAAATTCCGAGAAGGTTCTTTTCAAAATTCAATATTTGAATCAAAGGCCACTCTTGAATGTCGGGAATGCTTTCATCACGGGTTTGAGGAAAAAGGGTTAATTGAGATGGGTCACTTTTTTTCCCGTTTTTTACCAGCAAACGGTCTAGTAAAGCCACCATTTGAGCGCGTTTTAAATTAAAGCTATCCATCGCTCCTGATTTTATAAGGCTTTCAATAACCTTTTTATTAACTTTCTGTGAATCTACCCGGTCACAAAAATCGAAAATACTTTCAAACTTCTCCTTTTTCCGGGCCTCAATTATACTTTCTAATGCTGCCTGGCCGACATTTTTTATTGCCATCAGACCAAAACGGATATTGTTATCATCGGTTACGGTAAAATTAGTAAAACTAGTATTTATATCCGGAGGTAACACTTCTATCTTCATCCGCCCGCACTCATTAACATATTCAACAACCTTATCGGTATTATTTCTTTCACTGGTTAAAAGTGCAGCCATAAATTCTACCGGATAATTAGCTTTTAAATAAGCGGTACGGTACGAAATCAAAGCATAAGCTGTTGAATGACTTTTATTAAAACCGTAACCGGAAAAGTAATCGATTAAGTCAAATATCTGGTTGGCGCTGTTTTCGGGAATTTTGTTTTTCTTACATCCGTCAAGAAATAACTGCCTTTGCTCATCCATAATCTCCGGGATTTTCTTCCCGATTGCCTTTCGAAGCAAATCTGCTCTTGCCATGTCAAAACCAGCTAATTTAGAAACTATCTGCATTATTTGCTCTTGATAGAGAATTATTCCATAGGTTTTATTTAATATTGATTCTAACTCCGGCCGCAAATAAGATATATTTTTCTTTCCTTGTTTGCGGTTTATAAAATCATCAACCATTCCACTTCCTAAAGGACCGGGACGGTAAAGAGCTAAAACTGCAATTAGATCTTCAAATTTTGTAGGCAATATCTTCTTTAGAATCTCCCTCATTCCTCTACTTTCTAACTGAAACACCCCAATAGTATCTCCTTCGGCAAGCAGCGAAAAAGTCTTCTTATCGTTTAAAGCAATAGTAGTAATATCTATTTCTTTATCTTTAGTCCGTTTTATTATTTTTAAAGTTTCAGATATTACCGTTAAAGTCTTTAACCCTAAAAAATCCATTTTTAAAAGGCCGGTTTTCTCCAGAGAGTTCATGTCAAAACCGGTAACCGGCTCACCTTCGCTACCCCGGGTTAAGGGGATTCTTTCCCTTAGAGGCTTATCTGAAATAACTACTCCTGCGGCATGGGTCGAGGCATGGCGTGATAAACCTTCTAACTGCATTGCAACATCGATTAAACGCTTTATTTTAGAATCGGAATTATAGATATCGGATAATTCCGGATTAAGAACGAGGGCCTTTTTTAAAGTAATACTTTGCCCGACATTATAAGGGATCATCTTAGCTATCTTATCGACTTCTGAATAAGTAAAATCCATTACTCTTCCAACATCCCTAATTACAGCTCGTGCCAACATGGTTCCAAAAGTAATAATTTGAGCAACATTATCACTACCATAGGTTTTAGCAACATACCCAAGGACTTCTCCTCTTTTCTCGTAACAGAAATCGATATCGATATCGGGCATTGATATCCTTGCCGGATTTAGAAACCTTTCAAAAAGCAAATCATAACTTAAAGGGTCAACATCGGTTATATGCAACAAGTAACTTACTATACTGCCGGCGGCGCTTCCCCGGCCCGGGCCCACCGGAATATTACTTTCCTTAGCGAATTTAATCAAGTCCCAAATAATTAAAAAATAACTGGCAAAACCGGTCTTTTTGATAATTTCTAACTCATAATCTAACCTGACGGTGGCTCTTTTAGTAACATTAGAGTACCTGTCTTTTAAATTATCAATACAGATTTTTTTCAGATAATCAAAATCGCCCATTCCTTCTGGTAAAGGAAAATGCGGCAAGTGAATTTTAGAAAAATCCATAGTTAAATTACACTTTTGGGTAACCTCTAAAGTATTTTTTATGGCCTCAGGAACTTCTCTAAAAATACTTTTCATCTCAGCAGGAGAACGGAAATAAAAAGTGTCGCTGCTGAAACGAAAACGGTTAGGGTCAGCTAGGGTAGTTTGGGTTTGGATAGCTAATAAAGCCTCATGAGCAAAAGACTCCTCTTTACCAAGATAATGAATATCATTAGTTGCTAATAATGGAATCTGTAATTCTTTAGACATTTTAACAAGGGCCTCATTAACCTGTTTTTGTTCCTTCATCCCATTGTCCATTATCTCCAAATAAAAATTACCTTTACCGAAAATATTTAAGTATTCATCAGCGGCTTTATAAGCCTTTGGGATATCTTGGGCAAGAATATAGGAAGCAACTTCTCCTTTTAAACAAGCACTGGAAGCAATCAAACCCTTATTGTATCTTCGTAAAATCTCTTTATCGACCCGGGGTTTATAATAAAACCCTTCTAAATGAGCAAGACTTACTAATTGGCAAAGGTTGGCATAACCTTCTTCATCTTTGACTAAAAGGATCAAGTGATAATTAGTATCGCTGCCGGGCTTATATTCTTTATCGAACCGGGACGCCGGAGCAACGTAAACCTCACAGCCGATTATTGGCTTTATACCTTTTTTTACACAAAGATTATAAAACCTTATTGCCCCAAAAAGGTTGCCGTGATCGGTCATAGCAAGGGCCGGCATTTTATATTCGGCAGCTTTATCGACAAGGGCCTCTAACTTACAAGCTCCGTCCAACAAGCTATATTGGGTATGTACATGAAGATGTACAAAGTCTGAATGCATCATAATATATAATATATTTTCCTAAAAGACCGGTTTTTAAACAACCCTGGGAACAATCAAAATAAAAGAGGAATTATTTATCCAACTTTTTAAAAATCTTTTTCAGTATGTACTCTCTTATTGCATCTTGAGTCATCAGGGGTATATCGATAAACTTTAAGCCAATATTATACTTTTCTTTATCTTCTCCCGGCTGGACCCAAATAACTCTTGATACCAAACGCAGGGGTGACTCAACCTCAGGAAATTTAAGCTCGATTGCCATTTTTACCATCCCGGAAAATAAATCTTCCTGAATTTCATTTTCTACCCTTTCAATTTGAACCGATAACCCTAAGGAAGAAATATTTATTATATTACCGTCTTTAACCGGAAGAGCAATATCGTTTTCCTCCAAAGCATAAGTAAAGAAATACTTAATCGGTATCGATTCTTTCCAGCGCAAGGCTAATCTTCTCTCAACTCCAGAAAAACCATTACTTTGT
>CAZGLF010000039.1:0-12760 GCA_964526615.1 uncultured Planctomycetia bacterium | reverse complement strand
ATTTTTAACAACGATACCGCTTTATATTGATATTATTATTTTAATTTTAACTTTAGCATCAATAAGTTATATCGTTTTAGCTTTTTCTTTTTTAAGGAGAATATTACTTTCGATAGGAGTTTTGTTGGGATTGTTTTGGGTTGGTATTGGGTTAAGATATTTTGGCTGGCAAGTTAATTACGGCAGAATAGCCGTTGTATCTTTAGGATTTTTAGTAGCAGCTAATCTATACGCCTACACTTTATTTGTTGTCCGCATATTTAAGATAAAAAATAAAATAATCACCGACCCTTTAAGTAACCTTTATAACCTTCGTTATTTTATCGAAAGATTGAACTTTGAATCGAGAAGCATTGGCCGGAAAAAAGGCTATTTAATAGCGATAAAATTGGATGATTTTAATTTTTTGCTTAAAGGAGAAGGTTTTGAGAAAGTAAGAAACATTTATGAGAAAATCGCTAAAGATCTCTTTAGCCTATCTAATCTTTGGGCAAAGTACGATCCGGAGGTTATCGTCGGCAGGTTAACAGAGAAAATAAAAGTTCAGAAACTAAAAAAGATTTTAGAGGACCTATTTAAAAGAGAGAATTTAAAAGTTAAATTAAGAGCAGGTGTAGTTAAAGTTTCAGCTAAGATAAATAAAAAAGAAATTATACCTTTGCTGGTTAATAAAACCTTGTCTTTCACCGATAAAGGGATTAGCTATTTTAAGGAAGATGAGTTTTTTCTTACCGAATCTAATAAAGAAATCAGGAAAGATTTCTTTGCTGGCCTATATGGGGATACCGAAGAAAAAAACCGGGAACTTCTGATTGCTCTTGAGAACCTTAAGGAGGAGGAGAAGCGGACTAAGCGGGCTTATTTAGAGTTGATGGCGTCTTTAGTTAATGCTTTAGAGTCCAAAGATTCTTATACTCAAGGCCATACTGCCAGCGTTTGCACCTATGCTTTGATGCTGGCGGATAAAATTGGGCTTTCTGAGGAAGAAAAAGAAAAAATAAGAAAAGGCGCTATTTTGCATGATTTAGGAAAAATAGGTATTCCAGATGCTATTTTGCATAAAAAAGGCCCTCTTACCGAAGAAGAATTCGCTATCATGAGGCAACACGAGGAGATGAGTGCCAAAATACTTGAGCCGATTAGTGAATTTAAAGATATAATCCCTTATGTTTTGCAGCATCATGAAAATTACGATGGCACCGGTTACCCAAAAGGGATTTCCGGTGAAAATATATCTTTAGGGGCTCGGATTATCGCAGTAGGTGATGTTTTCGACGCTTTAACTACTAAAAGAGATTATAAAAAAGCCTTTCCGGTAAAAGAAGCAGTTCAGGAGTTAAAAAACTTAAAAGCCAAGAAATTAGACCCTCAATTAGTCGATATCTTTATTGAAATCTTAAAAGATACCGGAATGATCAAATAAAAATATTTACTCCTTCCATTTGAGGGTAATTCCGAAGTAAGTCTTGACATTATTGACTTGCAACGGTAAATTAAATCCTATGGAAATTCCATCAAAATACCACCCTAAAGAGACAGAACCCAGGATTTTAACCGATTGGTTAAATAAAGGATATTTTAATGCCGAAGTAGATAGTGGGGCCAATCCTTTTTCAATTGCTATCCCCCCGCCTAACATTACCGGAATTCTTCATATGGGGCATGCTTTAAATAATACTATTCAGGATGTTTTGATACGTTACCAGAGGATGTTAGGTTCGCAGGCTCTTTGGATGCCGGGAACCGATCATGCCGGTATTGCTACTCAAAATGTAGTTGAGAAGGATCTGGCAAAGGAAAATTTACGAAAAGAAGGTATCGGCCGTGAAAAATTCATTGAAAGGCTTTGGAATTGGCGCCAAGAATACGGTTCAACCATTATTAACCAACTTAAAAAGCTCGGTGCCAGCTGTGATTGGAGAAGGACCCGTTTTACTATGGATTCCGGTTATAGCGATGCGGTAAATGAGGTATTTATAAAATTGTACGATAAAGGCCTTATTTATCGAGGTAACCGTATAATTAACTGGTGTTCGAGGTGTCAAACTGCTTTAAGTGATGAAGAGTCAACCCATAAAGAAGTAGACGGATGGCTTTATTATATAAAATATCCGGTTGTACAAAATAAAACCGCCAGTAGTCCAGGGCAAGATCATATTGTAGTGGCAACCACCCGGCCTGAGACTATGCTTGGAGATACTGCCGTAGCTATAAACCCTCAAGATAAACGTTACCGGTGGCTTAAAGATTCCAAAGTGATTCTTCCAATAGCCCAGAGGGAGCTTGCAGTAATTGAAGATGAAGTTATTGATATTGAATTCGGTACCGGGGTAGTTAAGGTTACTCCAGCTCACGATCCCGATGATTTTGCTATGGGTAAAAAGCATAATTTAGAGTTTATAAATATTATGAATGACGATGCTACCTTAAATAGCAATGTTCCGGATGATTTTATCGGTATGGATCGGTTCAAAGCCAGGGCAACTCTTATTAGGTTGTTAGAGGATAAAAAATTAATCCAGAAGAAAGAACCTTACAGGATAAGCGCCGGACATTGCTATCGTTGCCACACGATTGTTGAGCCGCGAATTTCTCTGCAATGGTTTGTAAATATGAAGCCTTTAGCTAAAGAGGCAATAAAAGTTGTTGAGCAAGACAAAGTAAAATTTTACCCCCAGCGTTGGAAGAAGGTGTATCTTAATTGGATGTATAATATCCAAGATTGGTGTATATCCCGGCAGATTTGGTGGGGGCACAGGCTTCCGGTTTATTATTGCAATAACTGTATTGGAAATACCGGAAGCAAATCCCAAAATACAAATTCCAAATCACAAATAAACTTCAAACCCCAAAACCTAAAACAAAAAGGGATTATTGTTTCAAAAATAAAGCCGGAGAAATGTCCGGATTGCGATTCCAGGGATATTTATCAAGACCCCGATGTATTGGATACCTGGTTTTCAAGTTGGCTTTGGCCGTTTGCAACTTTGGGGTGGCCGGAAAAAACCAAAGAATTAGAGTACTTTTATCCCACAAATTGTTTAGTTACTGCTTCTGAGATATTATTCTTTTGGGTGGCCCGGATGATAATGTCGGGATTAGAGTTTATGGATGAAATTCCTTTTAGCGACGTCTTAATCCACGGTACTGTCCGGGACGATAAGGGTATAAAGATGTCAAAGTCTTTGGGTAACACAATCGATCCTTTAGAAGTTATTGATAAGTTTGGAGCTGATGCTCTGCGTTTTTCGCTGATGCTTTTAGCTGCTAGCGGTTCCGATGTTTACTTGAGTGATGAAAAATTCTTGGTTGGAAGGAATTTCTCCAATAAAATCTGGAATGCAACTAGATTTATCTTATTAAAGATCCAAGAAAACAACCTTGAAGTGGAGGATCTTGAGTTTGAGCTTTCAGACCCGATAGATTCCTGGATCATTGAAGAGTTAAATCAAGCAATAGCTGCAATATCAGATAGCCTTGATAGCTACTGCTTAAATGATGCGGCCAAAAAGATATATGATTTTATTTGGCGTAATTTCTGCGATTGGTATATCGAGATAGTCAAAGATAATTTTAACCTAAATAAAGTAAAAGTTTTAATATATGTATTATTGAATTCAATGAAGCTTCTTCATCCTTTCATGCCTTTTATAAGCGAAGAAATATTCAGCCTCATTAAAAGCTATACTAATTTAACTTTAGGCCCTACCATTGTTAAAGCCGATTGGCCAAAAAAGTTTAAATTTGATATGTCCGAGGAGGAGATTACAAAGGTTAGGGTGTTGTTTGATACTATAAGAGAATTACGTAATATAAAGGTTGATTTGGGTTTGAGCCAGAAGAAAGTAAATTTAGAGGTTTCAGTAAAAAACAAAGATCGAGACTTATGGGAAAAAAATAAAGCCTGGATTCAAAGGCTTACGCAAAGTAAAGATATATTATTTAAAGATAAATTAGAGAGGACCCTTTATAAAAATCAAAAGTGGTCATTAAATTTAGAAGTTGAAGCAGTAGGGGCGGAGGCGTTTCTTTTTTCACTAGAGAAGAAAATCAAAAATCTTGATAAGTTTTAGGAAAATCCAGGCAGCGCTTAGAAAATAAAAAATTCTTAGAAAAAGCTGTTGATGAGGTAGTAGAGCAAGAAAAGAATAAATTCCAATTATTGACTAACCAGCTAAACCGTTTAAAGGAGCTCGAAGGTGCTTTTAAACAAAAAAAATAAACCCATAATAAAAAAAGCTTTACTTGAGGATATTGGCACCCAAGATGTTACTACTAATTTAACTATACCAGCCTTTTCAAAGACCGAAGCTATCATCGTAGCTAAGCAAAGCGGCATTCTCTGTGGTGCTCAAGTAGCTAAAGAAGCCTTTAAGCAAGTTGATAAAAACTTAAAGGTGAAAATATTTAAGAAGGAAGGTTCTCAAATTAAAGCCAAAGATAAAATTATCCAAATTAGCGGCAAAACCAGAAGTATCCTTACTGCAGAAAGGGTAGCGCTTAATTTTCTATCTTTACTTTCTGGAGTTGCGACCTCAACTTATAAATATGTCCAAAAGGTTAAAGATACTAAGGTTAAGATTTTAGATACCAGAAAGACCACTCCGCTTTTAAGAGATTTTGAAAAATATGCTGTACGGGTTGCCGGAGGGCAAAATCACAGATATTTGCTTTCAGAAGCAATTTTGGTAAAGGATAACCATTTAAGAGCAATTGGATATATTCACCGGGGCAGGGTCAGCAAAAGTAAAATTAAAGAATTAATAAAAAACTTGAGAAAATGCAGCAATTTGACTATTGAAGTCGAAGTGGAGAATGTCGAAGAGTTTAAAATTGTAGCTCAATATAATCCCGATACCATTATGTTAGATAATTTTTCAATCGATAAACTTAAAAAAGCAGTTAAACTACGAAAAAAACTCTTTCCTGGGATCAAGCTGGAGGCTTCCGGCGGCATAAATCTTAAGAATGTAAAATCAGTTGCTCTTACTGGGGTAGATTTTATTTCAATCGGAAGGATTACTCACTCAAGGGTAGCTATCGATTTCTCTCTAGAGCTTTTATAGCTTTCAAAGCTAACTCACATTTTTTATAACAACTAAAAATAATGGAAAGATTTAAATTAAAAAGTAAGTTTAAACCAACTGGAGACCAGCCTCAAGCAATAGAACAAATTACTAACAGGGCTAAGGCTAATAAAGAGTTTTCTACCCTTTTAGGGGTAACTGGTTCCGGAAAAACTTTTACTTTAGCTTGCGCCATTGAAAAAATAAATCGGCCGATTTTAGTAATCTCCCACAATAAGACCTTAGCTAGTCAACTTTACAGTGAGTTTAAACAATTTTTTCCTCAAAATGCAGTTGAGTATTTTGTGAGTTACTACGATTACTATCAACCTGAAAGCTATATTCCTCAAACCGATACCTACATTGAAAAAGATGCTTCGATAAATGAGAAATTAGACCGATTAAGGCTTTCGGCAACTACTTCGCTTATGAGCCGCAGAGATACTTTAATCGTCTCATCGGTTTCCTGTATATATAATTTAGGTTCGCCCGAAGATTATCAAAATTTGAGCTTAAACTTAGAAGCGGGCCAAATTATAAGTTCAGAAGACTTGTTAAAAGGCTTAGTGGAGATACAATACCAGCGCAATGACTTTGATTTTAGAAGAGGTTTTTTTCGTCTCAAGGGTGATGTTGTCGATATTTTTCCTTCTTATCGGGAAAAACCTTTAAGGATAGAGCTTTTTGGAGACCAAATTGAGAAGATATATGAGTTTGATGACTTAAGCGGTAAAAAAATATCTGATTTTAAGAAAATTTGTATTTATCCGGCAAAGCACTTTATCATTGAAAAAGACCGAATTGCTTATGCAACTAAAACTATTAAAGCCGAACTCAAAGAGAGGATAGCTGAACTTGAGTCGCAAAATAAATTGCTTGAGGCTCAGCGCCTTCGGCAACGAACTCTTTTTGATTTAGAGATGCTTAATGAGTGTGGTTACTGCCATGGGATTGAGAATTATTCTCGCCATCTAAGCGGGAGACCCCCGGGCTCAAGGCCATTTTGCTTAATCGATTATTTTCCTAAAGATTTTGTAACTATAATTGATGAAAGCCATGTTAGCATTCCTCAGATAAGGGGGATGTATGAAGGTGATAAATCCCGTAAAGAGACTTTAGTTAGTTATGGTTTTCGCCTTCGGTCTTGTTTGGATAATAGGCCCTTAAGATTTGATGAATTCAAAGATTTGATTGGCCAGGCCATATTTGTTTCAGCTACACCTTCAGATTATGAGGTCAATTTATCCGGTGGCCAAATCACCGAGCAGGTTATCCGGCCAACCGGTTTGCCTGATCCGGTAATTGAGATTAAACCTACTACCAATCAAATAGATGATTTAATAAAAGAGATAAGCTCTAGAGCCAAAATAAATGAAAGGACCCTGGTTACCACATTAACCAAGCGGATGTCAGAGCAGTTAAGCCAATATTTAAAAGCTGAAGGCCTTAAAGTAGAATATATACATTCAGAGATCGAAACAATTGACAGGGTAAAAATAATTAAAGATTTACGGTTAAAAAAATATGATGCTCTCATCGGGATAAATCTTTTACGTGAAGGCTTGGATTTACCGGAAGTATCATTGGTAGTAATACTTGATGCTGATAAAGAAGGATTTTTAAGGTCAGCTACGTCTTTAATCCAGACAGCCGGGCGTTGCGCCAGAAATATTAACGGTAAGGTTATTATGTATGCAGATAAGGTTACTCGCTCAATGAAAAAAGCGATATCTGAGAGTAAACGCCGTCGAAAGAAGCAGCTTGAATATAATAGAAAATATAATATTACACCAACTTCTATCCAAAAAGCAATTAGTGAAGGAATCGAAAATTATCTTAAGGAAGAGGAAAACCTAAGGCATCGGTTAGATTTGGATTCCAAAGACCTTCAATTACATCAAACCTTAGCGCAGCTTGAGAAAGAGATGTATATTGCAGCCAAGAATCTACATTTCGAACGCGCAGCTAATTTAAGAGATAAAATAAAAGAATTAAAAAAGGTTATTGATGGCAAGTAAAGATTATATTAAACTTATAAAGTTAGATAGCTTACCTTCGACTAATGATTACGCCTTTGATTTAGCTGTTAAAGGTGCCCAAGAGATAACTGTGGTAAGGGCTAATTCACAAACTCAAGGAAGAGGTAGATTCCTGCGCCGATGGTTTTCACCTGAAGGAAAAGGGCTGTATTTATCTTTTATTTTACGTCCCCAGGTGTCTTTGGGGGCAGTTTCTTTTTTACCTTTATTTTTTTCACTTGGGGTAGCTAAAGCTTTAAATGGTATAGTAAATGCTAAAATAAAATGGCCTAACGATGTTATGGTAAAGGATAAAAAAATTGCCGGAGTGTTAGTAGAAACAAAGACCACAGGTTTGGCCAAAGTCGATTTTGTAGTGGCCGGACTAGGGATTAACATTAATTCAAAAAAAGAAGAACTCCCCAAAGAAGCAACTTCGCTGTATTTGCAGAAGAATAAACTTTTTGACCTTGAAGAATTATTTAATAAAATAACAAAGGAGGTTATTTCACTTTATCAGGATTTTAAAAAGGGTAATTTAGTTAATGTTTTTAAAGAGGTTGGCAAGTTTTCTCATCAAGAGCCAATACCAAAAGTTTTTCTTGAAAGATATTCTTTTCTAAGAGATATTTTTTCTAAAGAAAAAGAAATTAATTTTAATTTGGACGAAGAAGACCTCAGGAGGTTAATAAACATAAGATGATAGCTATTGATTTAGGTAATACATCTTTACATTTTGCTTACTTTAAAGGCAAAAGAATAGTTAAAACTTTAAGGTTTCCGACTTCAGAAGTTAATCAAAAAACCCTTAAAAAGTTATTTTCCTCCTATAAAGAGGAAAGAATAGTCGTATGTTCAGTTGTACCGGAAATTACAAAGCTTTTTGAAAAACTGAATCGAAAAGTCGCAATAGTAGGCAAAGATGTTAAAGTTCCAATAGAGTCTTTTTATAATAAAAAAAATATCGGGATGGATCGGCTGGTGGGAGCCTATGCGGCAAAAAAGTTTTTTCCTAGGACCAGGCTGATTTTAGATTTTGGTACTGCCATAACCTTAGATTTTTTATCCAATAAGGGGGATTATTTGGGTGGGCTTATCTTGCCGGGAATAGGTGCTACCCTGAAGGTTCTCTCGAAGTGCGCCTTACTTCCCGATCAAATAACTTTTAAGAAAACAAAAAAAATCATTCCTCGCAATACCCAAGAGAGCATAACTAAGGGGTTGGCTCAAGGCATCTCTTCGATGGTTAATGGTTTGGTCAAAAAGTACCAAAAAATTCTTAATATCCCTTCAGACATTCCAACAATCGTGACCGGGGGAGAGGCTTCTCTGGTTAAATCTAGATTGAAATTCAAATATACTTACCAGAAAGATTTAGTTTTAAGAGGGCTTTTTATTCTAACTGAGGGAGCTTGAGCAGTTTTTGCCTGATTCCTTAAATTTATCAAAAAATTAACAAAAAATACTTGACAGAAACTTTTCTTTATGTAAGCTATATACCTTAGCACTCTTGAGTAGAGATTGCTAATCTGGAAGGCCGATTTAAAAATATATCAGTTATTTAAAGGAGGTATGGTATGAAAATGAAACCATTGGGTGATAGGATCTTGGTAAAATCGTTAGCTGCTGAAGAAAAAACTAAGGGAGGCATAGTACTTCCTGATAGTGCGAAAGAAAAGCCCCAACAAGGGGAAATAATAGCTGTTGGCGAAGGAAAGAAAAATAGCGAGGGCAAAGTTATACCTTTAACCCTAAAAGTCGGGGATAAAGTTCTTTATGGAAAATATACACCGACAGAAATTACTATAGATTCCCAGGAATATCTTATTATTAGAGAAGACGATGTTTTAGGTATTGTAGGATAACCAACAATAGTTTAATTAACAGATTTAAGGAGGTAAAAATATGGCAAAACAATTACTATTTGATGAAAATGCTAGAAAAGCTATTCTTAAAGGAGTAGAGGCACTAGCAAAGGCCGTTAAAGTTACTTTAGGGCCAAAGGGTAGAAATGCAGTTATTGATAAAAAGTTCGGTTCACCAACCATAACTAAAGATGGTGTTACTGTTGCCAAGGAGATTGAATTAGAAGATTCTTTCGAAAATATTGGAGCACAATTAGTAAAAGAGGTAGCAGAAAAAACTTCGGATTTAGCCGGTGATGGAACTACTACCGCAACTGTTTTAGCCGAAGCTATATATCGCGAAGGCTTAAAGAATGTAGCTGCCGGATCTAACCCCATGGCTTTGAAAAGAGGTATCGATAAAGCAGTAATAGTTATAATAGAAGAGCTAAAAAAGCTATCTAAACCAGTTAAAGATAAAAAGGAAACTACTCAAGTTGCAACTATCGCAGCTAATGGTGATTTTCAAATTGGAGAATTGATTGCCGATGCGATGGAAAGAGTGGGCCAAGATGGGGTAATTACCGTTGAAGAAGCAAAGTCAATGGCAACCACTTTAGACGTTGTCGAAGGTATGCAATTCGATCAAGGGTACCTTTCTCCTTATTTTGCGACTGACAGCGAAAAGATGGAAACAGTATTGGAGGACCCTTACATTTTGATTTATGAGAAAAAAATATCTAACTTAAAAGATATGCTTTCGTTGTTAGAAAAAATTGCCCGGGCCGGAAAGCCTTTAATGATTATTGCTGAAGATATCGAAGGTGAGGCTTTGGCAACATTGGTAGTAAATAAATTAAGAGGCACACTTAATTGTTGTGCAGTTAAGGCTCCAGGCTATGGTGACAGGCGCAAGGCAATGCTTGAAGATATAGCAATTCTTACCGGCGGAAAATCGGTCACCGAAGACTTAGGTATTAAATTAGAGAGTGTTACCTTAGAAGACCTAGGAAGAGCAAAAAGAGTCCGCGTTGATAAGGATAATACTACAATAGTTGAAGGTATTGGTTCAACCGAGGATATTCAAGCCAGGATAAAACAAATTAAGACCCAGATGGAAGCTACAGATTCCGATTATGATAAAGAAAAACTGCAGGAAAGGCTGGCAAAAATAGCTGGCGGTGTTGCAGTAATTAATGTTGGAGCTGCTACTGAAACCGAGATGAAAGAGAAAAAAGCACGGGTAGAAGATGCCCTTCATGCTACCAGGGCGGCAGTTGAAGAAGGAATAATTCCTGGTGGTGAAGTAGGGATTCTTCATAGCATCCCAGCCCTTGAGAAGATTAAAGTCGAAGGTGATGAGCAAATAGGTGTTAATGTTATCAAAAGAGCCTTAGAGGCGCCGCTGAGACAATTAGTATTTAATGCTGGCCTTGAGGGTTCGGTTATAGTGGCGGAAATTAAAGGGCAGAAAAATACTATCGGTTTTGATGCTGAAAAAAATAAAGTTACCGATATGTTTGAAGCTGGAGTAATTGATCCGACTAAGGTAGCTAGAACTGCATTGCAGAATGCCGCTTCAATAGCATCGTTGTTGATAACAACCGAAGCAGTTATTGCTGATAAGCCTGAGAAAGAAGAAGGCCCTAAGATGCCAGGCGGTATGCCAGGCGGAATGGGTATGCCAGGCGCAATGGGATATTAAATTAAATTGCAAATTAAAATTTTCCCCGTCTCTTTTTTAGAGGCGGGGAATTTTTTTGACTAAATAGATTATAGTGTTTTCAAAATGCCGATTTTTATAATAGATTTTTAAGCCTTAAGTGATATAATATAGAAGTCTTAAAGAATTTTCCTATGAATAACCAATTTTTAAACTCAGAAAGAGCCGATAGCCTAGGTATTGGTTTTTTTAAATATCTTTTAGGTGAGCAGGAGAAGTTTATCCATATCAACAAAGCTTTTTTCCAAATATTAGGTTATACTTCTAAAGAAGAGCTAGGAGATAAAAAATTAGAAAATCTATTTGTTAATCCAACTGATAAGTCTTTATTTTTAAAAATTCTTAAAAATAACACTCTGATTAAATCTTTCGAAACTCTTTTGAAGAAAAGAAATCAGGAAAATGTTTGGGTTAGAATTAGTGCTTGTATTGTGGCTATCGAAGACGGTAAGCAATATATTGAAGCGGTTATCTCTGACATTGACTACCAAAAGAGCCTCGAACAGAAGCTAATTATGGAAAGAAATTTCTTTGAGAGCCTTTTGGATAACATTCCCGATGCAGTATATTTTAAAGATAAAGAAAACCGAATCCTTAAAGTCAATAAATTTTATATAAAAGGAACAGGTTTAAGAGAACAAGATATTGTTGGAAAGACTGATTTTGACTTTTTTACGCCGGAGCAGGCAAAGGGAATGTATGAGGATGATAAAAAAATTCTGGATACCGGCAAGCCGGTAATTGGAAAAATCGAAAAGACAGTTCTTCCTAACGGAAATTGGAATCAGGTTATAACAACTAAAATCCCGATGCGTAACGCTAACGGTGAGATTATCGGAACCATGGGGATAACCAGGGATATGACCGATTACGCTAACCTGGAGCAACAACGTTTAATAATGATGGTTAATGCTTTAGAAGTCTTAGGCAAGGCTTTGGAGTTAAGAGACCCATACACTTTTAGCCATACACGCCATGTGGCAGGTATAGCTGGTGAGATGGCAAGAATTTTAGGTTGGGATCAAAATCGCCTCTTAGGTATAAAACTAGCTGCAGAATTACATGATTTAGGCAAAATAAGTATTCCTTTGGATATCTTAAATAAACCCGGCAAATTAAATAAATCAGAATACCGGTTGATACAGGAACATGTCCAGAATTGTTATAACCTTATTAAGGGCATAGAGTTTCCCTTTCCTTTAGCCGATATGATATATCAACACCATGAGCGTCTAGATGGTTTGGGTTATCCGCGTAAATTAAGAGGTGGTGAAATACTTCTTGAAGCCCGTATATTGGCGGTAAGTGATGTTTTAGAGGCAATGACCCATCGCAGGCCTTACCGTGAGGCTTTAGGATTAAAGAAAGCTTGCATGGAATTAAAAGAAGGAAAAGGGAAAAAATATGATCCTAAGATGGTGGATTTGATATTGGATATAATCCATCAAAACGGGGCAAAAGAATTTTGGCTAAGTGAGTAACTTTTTCCTTGCCTTTTTCGTGTTTTATGATATAAACATTACTTCAAAGTGGGGTTATATATCCGGTTGACAAAGGAAGTATTGTAAAGTAATAGAAGATAAAAGTATTAATAAAAAAAAGATGAAAGAAGTAAAAATATTTGCTAGAGCAGGACAAGGTGCGATAACTACAGCAGCTATATTAGGAGAAGCTTTATTCTATGAAGATAAATACGCTTACGCTTTTCCTCATTTCGGGGCTGCTCGCATGGGGGCACCGATGAATGCTTTTACAAGGTTCGATGATAAGCCGGTGCGTTTGCGTTCTCAGATTTACGACCCAGATTATATAGTTGTTATTGACCCTACCTTAATCGAAAGCGAGAAGTGTTTTCAGAATTTAAAAAAAGGAGCAAAGGCTGTGGTTGCGGTTAGAAAAGATACTGCAATACCTCAAAAAGAAGGGGTAGAGATAAAGACTTTACTGGCAGAAGATATCGCCATGGAGATTATCGGCAGGCCTTTTGCTAATACTATTCTGGTAGGAGCTTTTGCAAAAGTAACCGGAGAAATAAAATTAGACTCTGTTTTTAAAGCAGTAGAGGCAAGATTTAAAGATAAACCTGAGATTTTAAAAAAGAACTTAGAC
>CAZGLF010000038.1:0-12797 GCA_964526615.1 uncultured Planctomycetia bacterium | reverse complement strand
CTGTACCCTCTTCAAAAATCATATTAACCAACCCAAACCCAAAGGCAGATGTTGAGCGGACCACCTTAACCTTTGGCGTACCCATAAGGCCGGTGGTTAAAGGATATATCAACTGGTTTTCTACATCTTTAGGGCTTCTACCGGGCCAATCCGCATAAACGAGTACCTGTAACTCTCCTATATCAGGTATGGCGTCAACCGGTGTATTGTTCATAGACACAACACCCCAGAAAACAATCAAGATAAAAATTGCGATTACCAGAAAACGGTTTTTAAGGCAAATTTCTATTATTTTATTAATCATATTTATATATTACTTTTTTAATGCTGATGCCCCATGGGGCTTGGAGCTTCTTCTTCTCCTAAAGCTCCCCCATAGGCAGAAGCGGCTGTGCCGAGTTGTGATTGGGAATCGATTAAAAAGTTCCCCTTTGAAACAACCGCCTCGCCAACTAATGCACCTTCAATCAAAGGATAAAAATCTCTTCTTTTCCCTTTTATATCTGCCTGGACTAAAGGTCCCGCTACAATTTCTCTCATCTGAAAATTTCCCTTTCCTAAATCTACATAAATTAGTTTTCTCTTTCCAGTATCAAGAAGCGCTTCTCTAGGTAAAGCCAGCGCGGCCCCTAAATCGATCTTTAAAGAAACCTCCACATACATATTGGGTTTTAAAATATCCTGCCTGTTATCGGCCAGTATTTTTAAACGGAGAGTCCTTGTTGCCTCCTGCACTATAGGCTCAATACTTTTAATTTCCCCCTCAATAGCAACCGAAGGATCGGCTTCTGATGTCATATAGACTTTAATCCCCACAGCAGGCCAACTTAACTCATGCTCATAAAGATGGGCATAAACCCACATGTTCTCATCTGGTAAAATTAAACTTTTATCTGCCTTGCCTTTTTTCTCCAGGCCTTTTATGGAATCATCGTCTAAACCTAGGACTTTCAGTTTAGTCTTTGCAGCTTCCGAAATATCTCTTGCTCTTTTTTTTGCATCTGCAAAATCAGACTTGGATATTTTTTTGTAAGTTTCCAATGCCTGCAAATACTCTTCTTGAGCAGTTCTAAGCTCCGGGTCATAAGCAACAATACCTACAGTTTCTATTTCTTTAAATAAAGGTAGAATTTTAATTTCTTCCGTTTCGATACCTGCTAGGGCAGCTTGCTTAACATTGATAGTAACCAGGTTTTCCATACTTCCGGTATCGGTTGACTTCTCATAAACCGGAGTCAAAAACATATTACAGATTGGGCAACTCTTTGTACCTGTTTCATATTCTTGAGGGCTTACCCTTACTGATGGATGCATACCACAGGTATAATATAGTATTTTTGCCTCATCAGTATGTTTATCACTCTCCATCTTCACATGCATGCTTTCTTTAGTTAACATTTTTGGTTTCAGGACTATCCCTTTTAATATGAACCCTAAAGCCAAACCGACAATAACAGCTATGATTACTATTTTCTTCATCATTTATCTCCTATAGTTTTTTGTCCAGGCTATTCTAAGTCTCCTCCGACAATATACTCAAGTTGAGCAATGGTTTTCTTATAATCTACTACCTGTTTAAGCTTCGCAATTTTTATCGAAATCAAATTTCTCTCTGCATCAAGCCAATTTAAAAAATCTACCTCGCCACTTTCATAACCAGTACGTGAAACAGAAAAATTATGTTCTGCCTGAGGTAAAATGACATTTTCATATAAATCTATTAATTGCTCTTCGGTATTGAGCTTAAAAAACAGATCTTCTATTTTGAATGACACAAAATTCTCTATTTCTTCATACTTATATTTTTTAGACTCCAATCTAAATCTTTCCGAATCGGCCTCAGCCTTTACTTTCCAAAACCACAAAGGTATCCTTACCCCCAGTCCGATTGTCCAAGCATCCTGGCCGTCATCAGCTGAAACTGTCTCTCCTGATCCTATCTCTATATACTCAGCCATAATTGTAAAATCGGGTAAATATCCCTGTCTTGCCAAAGAAAGCTTTTCTTCCTGTTTTTGGACACCTAATCTATCGATTAATATATGAGGGCTTTCTTTGTAAGATTTTTCTAATAGTTGATCTTTATTAAGGCCTAATATGCTTTTCCCCAATTTATAGCTGAGAGGAATATCAAGAGGCTGGCCTTGCTGCTTATTTAAAATTCTATTTATCTGTGCGAGTAAAAGATTTTTTTGGTTGATCAAATTTAAAATCCTATCTTCGATCTTTGAGATCTCTAAATCGGCTTTTACGAAATCCTGCTGAGGCACTTTTAGAGTCTCATATTTACTTTGAATATTTTTACGCATATTCTCTAATATAAGTTTTTCTTCCTGCAAAACATTAATAGACTGAACAATAAAATAGTAGTCATAAAAATATTTTTTTAATTGCTCAATGGCCCCTCTTATACCTAATACATATTGTGCGTAGGCAATTTCCGATTCTTTTTTGGCAATTCTCCCTTTTGTAGATAGCTTAGTAGGAAAAGGTATTGGTTGTTTTACGCCGAACTTTCTCTTTTGAGGCCCGGTTCTTGTCTGAACTGACTCTCCGAAATAAACAAAACTGAACTCTGGTTGAGGCAGGCTTTTTTCAGAAAGTATTATTGCTATTTTAGCCCTCCACTCTTTTTCTAATGCCTTTATCTGAGGGTTGTTTTCTAAAGCTTGCCCTACCAAATCATAAACAACTTTATCGGTTTGAGCCCAAGCTTGGCCGACAAAGGTTAGAATTAAGAAAATAAGTATAGTTGTTCTTCTTTTAATTATCATATTTTATGAAGTTGTTTTATAACCCTCATTATCTCATCTATTTTTTGTTTTTTTTGCTCTTTGGACTTTCCCTCTAAAGTACTAACAACGCAATTTTCCATGTGTTTAGCTAATATTCTTTCTGCCACACTGTAAAGAGCATTAACAGAAGCATGGATTTGATTAACAATGTCGATACAATATCTTTTTTCTTTGATCATTTTTTGAATTCCCTTAACCTGTCCTTCGATTCTTCTTAAAGGAGTTAAGGTATCTAAATGTGAGGTTTTATGAGCCATAAGTTACTCCCTGGTTTTACTTTTTACTATTAGTTCTGCTTTCATCCCGGAATGGCCTCTCCCGCAATAAACAGAGCAAAGGACCGGAAAAACTCCCACTTTGTCAGCAATAAATTCTATTTTTTTCGGTTCGCCTTTACTTACCGAAACATTTATCCCATATTCTTTGATATAGAATCCATGAATAACATCTCGAGAACTTATCGTTATCTTCACTATATCCCCTTGACTTACAACTATATTTTCAGGCTCAAACCCGAATTGAAAGGCTTCCATGTCTATTTCTTTTATCTTATTTATATATTTTTCTGGGTTTTCTTTGAATTTATCTATGCACATCGGGCAACAAAAATTATAAGTTTTGTTTTTATAGGTATAATAATATTCTTCTGAAGCCGTTCCTCCCATAACTGGGCAAATCCCTAAATCTTCATCGACCCGATATTTTTCCTCCATATTCATTCGGTGATGCTTAGTATTTAAAACATCTTTGGAATTATTGCTTCCGATATTTTTTTCTCCATACACATTGCCAAACATAAAAAAGCCTATCACGAAAATAATTATTGTTTTTTTCATTTTCTCTCCTTTTAGCTTATCCTATTTAACTATATCATACCCTGGGGGGGTATGTCAAATTAAATACTACTTCCTCTTATTTTCATTTTGAAACTTAAATCCTAAACTTTTCTCTTTCCTTTTTCATACCGGCAGCTGGGATAAGGTATTCTTGAATATCATTTGCTTGTTTTACCTTAATTGTAACGGTTTCGCCCTTAACATAACTGGCTAATATCCTGCAGCAAATTTCTTTTGACTTTTCGTTCAACGGCCCCCTAGCTACACCGGTTGGACCTGGGATATCTTGAGGTTCAAAAATAGAATCATCTTCCTGCACTAGATTTATTATCTTGTTATTCTCTTGTTCATATCTTCCCAAAGTAAAAAACAAATCAGAATTTATCCTGAAGTGCCGGCCGGCCTTTAAGAGTTTTATGTCAGTTACACTTGGCGTTTTATATTTGAGCATACTGTTTAGCCTATTTGAAAATGCCGGGTCGGTTAAAAGGCATCCCCCTCCCGGCCAAGGATATTCTTCTATCCCCCATTGCTTGGCTAGTTCCATTTGCCGTTTTCTTCCTCTGCCTTCGATATTGAATAAGAATTTTTCTTTAACCCACCCTTTTTTCTGTGGAATAGTTTCCGGGAGTAATTTTGCTGATAAAGGCCTCAGAAGTAGCCCTTCCAAACCGCTTTCCTTTTCTATGATATGTAAAGATTTTTTATTTTGCGACATCGGGCGCTGCCCTAAAACTTCTCCGCTAACAATAAATTCGGCTTTGGTTTGAAACATTATTTTTTTTGCCTCTTTTAACATTAAAATTTTACAATCAATACAAGGGTTAATATTCTTCCCATAACCATGTTTTGGATTAAAAAGCATATCTAAATATTTTTGGCCCAAAACTTTTAATTTGAATTCACATTTAAGTTGATTAGTTATTTTTTTTGCAGCAATATTCTCAGTAGCGAAAACATTATAACCTGCAAAAGGAATTAAAAAATGTACTGCTATAACCTCAATTTTCTGTTTTTGTATTGCTGCTATAGCTAAAGAACTGTCTAAACCGCCAGAAATTATAACTATTGCTTTCATAATTGTTTTTGTTGCGCTAAATTAAGGATATTTTTGAAGCTTTCTTGTAATACCTTAATTTAGCATCTTTTTAAAAGGTGTCAATCAATTCCCTTTTAGGTAACCGCTGCGGGCTCTTTTGCCAAGATATTATTAGCGATATTTGCCCCTTCGGCGCCGGAAAGAAGCATCCCGCCAAACGTAGGCCCCATACGAGGCAAACCAAAAATACTGGAAACCGCCATTCCAATCGCAATTAATCCTGGGTGAACTTCTTTAGTATTTCTAACTATTGCATCTTCTGAGCTCTCAACCCACATTGGCCCATATCCCTTTGTTTTAAATATTTTCCTTTCTTCTAATTTTTTACAGACAAAGGCATCATGTCCGGTTGCATCTATAAGTAATTTAGACTCCAAAGCTACTGGGTCAACACAGGTAACACTGCGAGGCAAAGCTTGGATAGGAGTCCAATTAATAACCGCGCCGGAAACTTTATTATTTTTGCGGATAACAATATCTTCGAAAACTGTCATATTGGCGATCTTAACCCCGGCTTCACAACTGGAAGCAATAAGTTTTGAGCAAGCGTGGGGAGCATCTGCAACAAAAAGGCCTTTGTTAACCTCTTTTAAAGGAATACCCAGCTCTTTGAGATAGTGCTCTGCCGGAGCTCTAACCGTTAATTTATTCATTAAATAGCCGCCGATCCAAAAACCACCGCCGAGATAATTATTTCTTTCAACAATTAAAACCTTATGCCCTTTTTTGGCGATTTCTCTGGCTGCGATTAAACCGCTCGGCCCAGCACCAATTACAATAACATCACTTTCTATAACTTCAGAAAATTGCTGGCTGAACTCATTAACTATAGCTTTGGTTATTTCTTTTTCCCCAACCGGACTAAAAATATTTTCTTTCATTATCTGGCCTCCTTTAAATATTTACCCATTCATCTGAAACAATATTCCCTTTTACTCATAAAACCTTCTCTACTATTTCTATCAATTTAGTAGTAATTATACACAAAAAAATACTTTTTTGTCAACCTTTAATATTTTTGCCTTCTTTCCCAATAAATAAACTTTTAAGAAGAGATATCTCATTTTTAGTTAGATGGGTTCTTAAAAATAATCTTTTAAGAGAAACAATAGCAGTTTTTGCTTTTTGGGGTTTTAATTTCTCGGAAACTTTTTCCTCTAGATAAGAAAAGAAAGTTTCATAATCTTTACGCTGAGCCAATTCTAAAGACCCGAGGCTATATAGATTATTTAACTGGTTAAATATTTCATAGCAAACTATCCCCACACTGGTTGCCAGATTATAAGAACTAAAATCGGGATTAGCCGGAATATAAAAAACACTATCGCACTCTTTTAACTCTTGAGCCGATAAACCGAAATCCTCCCGGCCAAAGACAATACTTATTGTTTTTGATTTTATTGCCGCAGCGATTAAGTGTTTAATATCATTAAAATTAAAAATACACTTGTTCTCCCGGGGCCTTCGAGTTGCACCAAAAACAAATTCCGATGAACTAACAGCTTCTTTAATTGTTTGACAAATTTTTGCTTGCTCGAGAATATCTCTGGCTTTTTTTGCAACATCAAAAGATTTAAAGGTTAAATTTGGCTTTACCAGAGAAAGTTTAGAAAATGAGGTATTTTTAATAACCCGGGCAGCTAAGCCTATATTTTCGGCGGTCTTTGGCGACGCTAAAACTATGTTAGCCTTTTTTAACAACTCTTTTTTATCGCAATTTAACTTCGACACCGCTATTTTTTAGATATTTAATAACTTCCTCTACCTTTTGCTCTTGGGCCTCCAAAGTTATAATTGCCCAGCCAATTTCGGTAGAAAAAGATGCTTCAAGTATACTCAATACGATATCAAATTCTTTGATGATTTGATAAAAGAAAGGCTTATCCTTTAATTCCCCAGGTATATTTAACTCTAGTTTTACCTTTGTCATAACTCCTCCTATTCGAATAAGTGGTTATTTATTAAAGCTTAATTCTAATACCGCAAGCTAATTGTACCATATTATTTTCATTATCAAAAATTTTCTTTGGGAAGATTGAAGTAGCCGGTCTTTAGTTTGGGAAATTCTTTTTTAACTGCTTCTAAAAGGGCTTTGATCTTTTGAGGCCTTAAGTTTTTGTATTTGATTTTACTTAAGTAATAAGCCGGATCGATATTTAAATTTCTCCATTGGATCATATCGATCTTAGCTTTTTTAATAAATTTAATTAGTTCTTTTATTTGGCTGGTTGAATCACTGAAGCCCGGAAAAATAAGTAAGTTTATCGATACGAATTTTTCATATTTTTTTGCTGCTGCTATAGAATCAAGCACATCTTTAAAGCTGTAATCCTTAGGCCTAAAGTAAGCATTATAATATTGTTCACAAGGGCTATTTAAACTTACCCGGAAAGAATCCACTCCGGCTTTGGCGAGTTTTTCGATTCTTTTAGGATAACTGGCATTAGTATTAACATTAATTGTTCCCCGCTGAGTCTTTTCTCTTATTTTCACTACGCTTTCGGCAATTAAATTTGTTTCGAACAAAGGGTCCCCCTCGCAACCCTGCCCAAAACTAATAATAGCTTCTCTTGCAGTTTTTAAATGGTTTAGGGCAACTTCTGCCACCTCTTCAACGGTGGGTTTAAAATTTATTCTTGAATGCGGCGGTATATACTCTGAAGTTTTAAGGCTTATACACCCCAAACACCTTGCATTACAACCTTGTGCCGTAGGCAAAGGCCCTTCCCATCTTTTAAGGAAAAGATTTTTTGCCGCTAAACAATTATAATTAAGCGCACAATTGGCCAAGTGTTGATAGAGACGGTTGTGAGGATATTTTTTATTAAACTTAGCAACTTCTTTTCTTATTTTTTGATTATCATAAAACCCCGGGCTTTGCCGAACTCGCTTATCTACCCTTTTAGCGGCAATATAGAATTTACCTCCTCTAAAACCGCAGGCAGAATAGGCAAAAAAAGGCAAATTCTTTTTAGCGATTGCAAGATTGGCTGGATTGTAAAGCCTTAAAAAAGCTGGCGGCGCAAAAGCGGCAACCGAATATACCCGCTTTCCTTGATAGATTTCTAGAGCTTGGATTGCTTTTTTATCGGGGTCATAACCAAGAGGTATTCTCCCGGGCAGATAAAAAAGACTGCTTCCTTTAGGCAAAGATATCGCCTCATCTTCCTTAACCAAATCCGGCTTATCAAGCAGGCAACCAAGCATTCTTAAATGCGGGTGGTTGTAAATATTTCCTTGGCTATCAGCAAAGACCAAATAAGGCGAGTTCATTCTACCAAAGCTTTGATTTTTAACTTAATTAATTGGTTTTTTTGATTTACCATAAAGACCGTTTCTTGAACTTGCCCCTGATATCCGGTTGAATCAAATTCTATATTTATTAGAGTTAAATCATCTTTTTCCTCTACCTTGGCCTTTATGCATTCACAAAGGCTCGCAAGGCTTACGATATCTTCTTCTGTCTTTAGCTGGGCTTGGGTTTGGGTATTTGGTTTGACTTTTCCAAAGTCATATTTGATTATTTTAGCTGGATTTTGAGCAAAAACGCCGGCCGAGAAAAACAAAAAAATTACTAAGATGAGTGTTTTTAATTTATCCATATTATTAACGTCCCTAAAGCTATAAAAAGAATTGCCATTAATATTTTAATTTTGCCAATATGTTTTTTTAGAAATTGATTGAATTTATCAGAGCTAACCCCTAAAAGAGCAAGGAAAAATACTACAACCAAAGGTACGATAAACATTAAATTATAAAGTAGGAGGTAAAATGTTGCCCTTAGGCGTAAATTGGTATTTTTAAGAATAAAGACAATTGTCGGTAAATAAACCTGGCCGGTACATACTGCCTCAAGCAATGAAACCAAAAAACCAACGCCGAAAGAAATAACCGATAACTTCAGCAGGCTTTTCTTCTTATCCCGCAGACCGGCCCCGATAACAAGATTTATTTTTTTCTTTAAAAATCCCGGTAATTGCAATAAAGAGTCACTGGCTGATTTTGTCTTTTTAAATTTGACATAATCCCATATGGCCAATAATCCTAATACAAAACAAAACCCTCCGACCAGATAATAAAATACCTTTACTGCAATATAAAATTTATCAATCGCATAAAGAAATTTAAAAAAACCTAAACCGATAAGTAAATAAGTAATAAAAACCGCCAAACAATAAAATGTACCTATATATATAATCTCCCTTCTCCGGTAGCCGTAAACCGATAAAAAAGATATAAAAAAAACAATTACTGCAAAAGCACAAGGGTTTAAGCCATCGATTAAACCGCTGCCCATTACCGTAAAAACCGATAGCTTATTAAAAACTTTTATTAAGGCGTCATTGGCTTGGATAAATTCATCTAACCCTCCCTTTCTCAATAAAGCATAACCAATTGATTTTTCGAGGTTTTCCGTAATCGATTCGAGGCCGACTAAAAAATTATTACCAATCGCAACTGCCGGAACATAAGCCTGGTCTTGGCCAAATTGCTGAGATATAGATATAAGTAGAGCTAAATCGTCTTTATTTTCAGCTATATTTTTATCTTCCCAATATACTTTTCCTTGATATTTTTCTTTAATTTGGGGTAGAAATTCTTTTTTTAGCTTAAGGCAGGCTTTGCAATGAGGAGAATGGAAAAAGGTAGCCTTAACTTTATCCTGACTATAGGAGGCAAACGGTAAAAGAAGTAAGCCAAGTAATATGGGTATTATTATTTTTCTCATACTTAGATAAAATTATACCAGCCTCGTTTAAAAATCCAAGCCTATTTAAGGCCAATAAAAAAGTTTGGGAAAATAGGCGAATTTGTTGTAGAATAATAATTCAGCTAAAATAAAGAAATAAATAATACTATGCTATATAAATTTAACAATAAAAAAGGGGAATTTTCATTTGATAACCCTTTAGGTTATAATCTCTATTTTCCGCTAACCAATAAAAACGCAACTCTTCTAAGTTCAATAAGCCCTAATTTAGCCGGAGATTTAAAGCTAGATAATGATCATTTTATAACGCCTCCGGTAAGTGTTGCTGATATAAAAACCAATCTACTTTGCCGCCGGGATTTTTTCTTAAAAATAAACAATAAAATTATCCGGCTCTCTCAACCTTCCAAAGATAAGGTAACAGCCGGACCCTTGTATCATAAGATTACCAAACAAATAAAAAATATATCGATTGAGATTTTAAATTTCATCCCTCATGATGCCAATTTGGAAATTATGCAGGTAAGGGTAAAAAATAACGGCCCCAAACCAATAGATATTGAGCCGACTTCGTTCATTCCGCTTTACGGCAGAGGTGAAAAAAATTTAAGAGACCACCGCCATGTTAGCAGCCTACTCAACAGAGTAGAGCTTATCAAATACGGTATACTCTTACAGCCAACCATGGTCTTTGATGAAAAAGGACACCAAAGAAATGAGTTGATTTATTTTTGTCTTGGGTTCCAAGGAAATAACACTGCCCCGATTGGCCAATTCCCAAGCCTAGATTATTTCTGCGGCCGTGGTGATTTAATTTGTCCTGATGCCATAAAGAAAAACTTAAAACCAATCACAAAAAATAGCCCCGAATTCAATGGAAAAGAAGCTTTAGGAGCTTTAAGATTTAAATCTAAGACTTTAAAGCCTAAAGAAGAGGTAACCTTTTCCTTGTTAACCGGCTATGCTTTTAGCAAAACCCAAATCGACAAAGCTTTTAAAAAATTCAATAGCCTTTCAAAAATAAAAAAATCTTTAAAAGAAACAGCCGCCTATTGGGATAACTATTTATCAGGCATTAATTTTGATTTTGGCGATAACGACTTCAACAATTGGCTCAACTGGGTAAGGCTGCAGCCGACATTGCGTAAACTTTTTGGCTGCTCGTTTCTGCCGCATTTTGATTACGGAAAAGGCGGCCGCGGGTGGAGAGACCTCTGGCAAGATGTTTTAACTCTTCTAATCACCGAGCCCGAGGAAGCAAAAAAAATCTTAACCAGCAGTTTTTCCGGAATAAGGATTGATGGCTCAAATGCCACAATCATCACCAAAGAAGGCGGGTTCATCTCCGATAGAAATAGTATCAGCCGCATCTGGTGTGATCACGGTGTCTGGCCCTGGCTAAGCCTGAAGCTCTATATTGATAGAACCGGGAACCTGAATATCTTAAATAAAGAAGTGGCTTACTTTAGAGACCATCTGCTCAAAAGAACTAAAGAAATAAACCGTGATTTTAAACAAAAAGACTATTTTCTGCGGGATGTTAAAAGCAAAATTTATAAAGGCAGTATCTTAGAACATATCTTAATACAGCATCTAACTTCCTTTTTTAATGTTGGCCAACACAATATTTTAAAATTAGAAAACGCCGACTGGAATGACGGCCTTGATATGGCCCCGGATAAGGGTGAAAGCGTAGCTTTTGCTTTTATGTATGCCAAAAACCTAAAAAGCCTTGCCGAATTTTTAAGAAAATTTACAGTCAAAAAAAGCGAAACCTATCTTTTAAAAGAATTGTCGCTGCTTTTAGATACCCTGGGTAAACCGATAAATTACAATCACTATCGCCAAAAACGGGCTCGTCTCGATGAATATTTAGAAAAGGTAAAAAATGTAAGCGGGGAAAAGATTAAAATAAACTTAAAGGATTTAATTAGTGATTTAGAAAAAAAATATAACCATCTCTCAAGTTGGCTAAGAAAAAAAGAGTGGCTTAAAGAAGGGTTTTTTAACGGCTATTACGACAACAAGAGTAACCGCTGTGAAGGTAAAATAAAAAATAAACTTCAAATCATCTTACCAAGCCAGGTCTTTGCCATCTTGAGCCCGGTGCCAACCAAAGAACAAGTCAAAAAAACCTGGGCTTCGATAAAAAAGCACCTTAAAGATAAAAAATTAGGGGGTTTTCGCCTTAATACAAATTTTGAATCGCTGCGCCTTGATTTGGGAAGAGCCTTTGGATTTTCCTACGGCGATAAAGAAAATGGAGCATTTTTCAGCCATATGTCTATTATGCTGGGTTATGCTATGTATTATCAAGGATTTACAAAAGAAGGTTTTGAGGTTATTAATTCTTTATATAAAATGTCGGCCTCCCAAAAAGCTCAAATCTATCCCGGGATACCGGAATACTTCAACAGCCAAGGTAAAGGCCTTTATCTATATTTAACCGGTTCTGCCAGTTGGTATATTTATACTCTGGTTGAAAAAATACTCGGTCTGGAATTTAACCTTGGCGATATAACTTTAAATCCTCATTTGGGGTCTTCTAACTTCAAAAAGGATAAGATAATTTTTAATTTTGTTTATGCAAATAAAACGATTGCGCTAACTTACCTTAAAAAACATAATAAGCCTTCTTACAAAATAGGAGAGGTTTATTTAAATAATGCTAAAATCGCCCCAATTAATAACACTTACAAAATAACTAAACAATCCTTAGCCAAAATCCCGGCTAAAAAAGTTTCCTTGAAAGTAAATTTAATCTAAAATATTTAAGATTAAAAGGGCATTTCTAATTCGGTCTTTTTCTGATTTTCAGGATTAATGAGAATAACTTTAGTTTCGGTTATCTCTTTAATGGTAAGAGAGCCTATCTCATCAGAGACTTTCTTAACTTCGCCGTTTATAATCGCAAAAGCCTCTTGAGGGTCAAAAACAATACCTTCTAACACATAGCCCCGATATTGTTTTTTGACTGGTTTCTTCCTAGCTTGGGTTTCGGTAGCAGCAATACCTTTATTAGTTATTAAAGGGATTTGGTCTTCTTTGTCTTTGGTTGAGTTAAAAAATAATATTATCGAAACTGTGATTAAAACCAGTGAGCCTAATACAAATAAAATATCTTTTTTAGATTTAATTACTTTTCTTTGAGGTTTTATTTCTTCTAACTCTAATGCATCTGCGCCTTGGTCCTCTGATTGGGTAAATTTGGTTGTTTTTTCTAATTTTTTTAAAGCATCATATATTATGCTCATGATAACTCCTCGATGCAAAGATTGAAATCGCTGGGCTCAAAAGTCCTGGTTTCCCTTACAAACCCCAAAAGCAAAACTCTTTCACAAAGCATATTTATCAAC
>CAZGLF010000037.1:0-12942 GCA_964526615.1 uncultured Planctomycetia bacterium | reverse complement strand
AAGCTTTCCACCTCGCCTTCGGCGAGATCGTTGTCTACCATTGAACTACACCCGCGTCTGCTTTTTCTGATTACTTTGTTGTATTCAGAGTTGAGTTTACTATTATATATTGACAATGTAGGCAACGATAAAAACTTAAAAAAGCTTTCCACCTCGCCTTCGGCGAGATCGTTGTCTACCATTGAACTACACCCGCATGGTGGGCAGGGGAGGATTTGCATGCAATCTCGCGAAGCGAGCCGGTTGAAGCGAATCTTCAACCGATAATATTGCATCCAAATAAATATCCTTACCTTGCCAAATAACGTCAAACAAACTAAAAAAACTATGGGCAGGGGAGGATTTGAACCTCCGAAGCGCAAGCGCAACAGATTTACAGTCTGTCCCCTTTGGCCACTCGGGAACCTGCCCAAATAACACAATTGGAGCCGGCGAGAGGAATCGAACCCCCAACATCCTCATTACAAGTGAGGCGCTCTACCGAGTTGAGCTACGCCGGCGATATCGTGTAGAATACTAACTTTTTTTCAATAAACTCTTAATAGCCTTTGGTAAATAATCAATAATATCTGAGGCTATCAAGCAATTCTGAGTCTTATCTTTAACCGCATAATCTGCAGCCAAACCATGTAAATAAACCCCGGTTTTAGCTGCTTCAAAAGGCTTTAGGCCTTGAGCAATCAAGGCAGATATCATTCCACCTAAAACATCGCCACAACCAGCTGTTGCCATGCCAGGATTGCCGGTAGTATTTTGATAAATTCTCCTGCCATCACTAACCAAAGTCTTATTTCCTTTGAGAACAAGAGTTAAATTATAACGGAGAGCGAACTTTTTTACAAGTTCTTTTCTTTTTTTCTTTATTTTATTCACGTCACTCTTAAGTAATCGGGAAAACTCGCCTGGATGTGGAGTTAAGATCAATTGCTTCGATTTTCGTTGGCCTAATACATCCAAATTCCCAGCTACTGTATTTAGGGCATCGGCATCTAAAACCATTGGTTTATCTATTTCTTTTATTATTCTTATAATCAGATCTTGGGTTGTCTTTTTCAAAGCAGCTCCCGGGCCAAGAAGAAAAACATCAATCTTATCCAACAATTCCTTAATTTTCTTAAAAGCTTTCTTGGAGACATATCCGGCCTCATCATCCAAAGGATAACTCATCTCCTCAGTAAGTTTGACTTCAAAGATACTGTTTAGAGATTCAGGAACTCCTACCCTTACCATGCCGCAGCCAGTCTTTAAAGCTGCTTGTGCCGAAAGGCATACCGCACCGGTAAGGCCGGGAGAACCTCCCAAAATAAAAATATACCCGTAATCTCCTTTATGGGTATCAGGACTTCTTTTGAGCAACTGCACAGGCAACCGCATAATCTTCAATATGTGTTATTGATAAAAAAATATCTAAACCAATATCTTTTTTAAATTCACAATAAGGCGCACCGTTTTCTTTATTGAGAATCAAAATATCACGCAAAGCAAGCGGCTGGTCTTTAGAAATTGCTTTTATTACCGCTTCTTTGGCCGCAAACCGGGCAGCCAAGCGTTGATAATACATCTTTCCTTGATTTATCTTTTCAATCTCTTGGGGATTAAAAACCCGATCAAGAAAACTTTGTTTCCACTTTTCAATCGACTCTTTTATCTTTTCAATTTTTATAATATCTATACCGACACCGACCACCACTTTAACTCCTCATCAAATCAAGCATCTCTTCAACTGCTGAAACTATTCCTACAAAAACCGCACGCGATATTATCGAGTGTCCAATATTAAGCTCCTGTATCTGCTTTACTTTAGCTATTTTTTTTACATTTTTATAATCAATACCATGGCCGGCAGCAATAAAAAACCCTAACTCTTTGGCATAATTGACCGCTTTTATTATTTTATCAAGTTCTTTCTTTTCTTTAGCTGCAGTCTTTGCTTCGGAAAACCTTCCGGTATTGAATTCAACTATTTCTATCCCCATATCCTTTGCTGCTTTTATCTGTTTTTTAACCGGGTCTATAAATAAGCTGACCTTGACTGAAGCCTTATTTAATCTATCTACCGCCCTTTTGATTTTAGCTGCTTGTTTAATTAAATCTAAGCCGCCTTCGGTAGTTAACTCCTGCCTTTTTTCCGGGACTAAAGTTGCCTGATGGGGTGATAGCTCAACAGCAATATCAACGATCTTTTTATTGGCTGACATCTCTAAATTTAAGGGAATTTTTATTGCCTCCTTAATAAGAAAAACATCCCTTTCGTTAATATGCCTGCGGTCTTCTCGAAGATGAGCAACTATTGAAGATGCCCCGGCATACTCAGACAATAAAGCTCCTACTACTGGGTCGGGATAAGCTGTAAAACGAGCCTGTCTTAAAGTGGCTACATGGTCAACATTAACACCTAATTGCATTTTTAATCCCTTATATTCTTATTCCCTTAGTAATCTCGCCGCTCACATAAAGCCAAATAAAAATAGCTATGATTAATGAAAGCAGCTTTAACCAGATATTATTAGTAATTGCTTTTTTTATACTTATCTTTTTCAGAAATTCCATAAGTTACCTCCTCTACCTCTGGAAAAAATCAATTATAAATAAAAATAATAAGAATAAATTATTTTATCGAGGTTTAGCTAATTGGCCTTTTAGAATAGTATGTAAATCATTTGGTGTTAAATTCCTTGTTAATTGTCCATTTATTGCCAAGGACACTAAACCGTTTTCCTCAGACACTACAATCACAAGGGCGTCAGAATTTTCCGAAAGCCCTACTGCAGCACGATGGCGCATACCTAAAGTCCTTTCCAAAGAGGGATTCTCACTTAAGGGAAATAAACATGATGCTGCGACCGCTTTAGTCCCTTGCAAAATAACTCCTCCATCATGTAAAGGGGCCAAAGGATAAAAAATATTTTGTAATAATTCCGAGGTTAACTCAGCATTTAGAATCACTCCGCTTTCAATATAGCGTTTTAAACCAATATCTCTTTTCATAGCAATTAAAGCCCCGTGTTTTTTCCTAGCAAGTATACCAACTGCCGAAACTATTTCTTTAAGGCTTTTTTCTATTTCTTCCTTTTTAGGCTCAATTGAAAAGATATGCCTTCTTCCTAAATGAATAAGGCCCTCTCTTAATTCCGGCTGAAATATTATAACTACAAGTATTATAAAAAAAGCAAATAAATAGGTAAGGATCCGGGTTAAAATCGGCAAACCTAACATTTGAAAAGCCAAAAGCGAAATTATCAGTATAATTATTCCCCTTAAAAGATAAACTGCCTTTGAGCCCTTTAAGAAGACAAATATCCGATAAACCACAACCCAAAGGATAAATATTTCAACGACTACTTTCCAATTAAATAAATCCAATACTTCCATTTAGCTATTATTTATTTTTGTTACAACTTTTATAAGTTCCTTTGTCTCTTTGACATCGTGAACTCTCAATATTTTTGCACCATTTATTAAAGCCAATACATTCGCTGCCAAAGAGCCGGCTAAACGTTTATCGGCTTCTACATTTAGTATCTTACCAATAAAAGACTTTCGAGACAACCCTAAAAAAATACCCACACCGAATATCTTTAGCTTATACAGCTCTTTAATAATTTTATAATTATCTTCGGGCCGCTTACCGAAACCGATCCCGGGATCAATTAAAAGTTGCTGGGGCCCTAAACCCTTTTTATAACAAAATTCTAACCGCTCCTGAAAAAAATCCACCAATTCACCAAAGAGGTCATCGTAACCCGGGTTAACTTGCATATTCTCAGGATTACCCTTCATATGCATCAAAATACACCCAAGGTTATACTTTTTTATTAACCCAATTATATTAGGATGTTTGCGCAAAGCAGTTATATCATTTATTATATCGGCGCCTTCATCAACAGCTGCTTTAGCAACTTTATATTTATAAGTATCGATTGAAATCGGTATTTTTTTAAATTCTTTTCTTACCGCCCTTAGAACCGGTACCACTCTTTTAATTTGTTCGTGATCTTTAACTCCTTTTGAAAACGGCTTTGAAGATTCGGCTCCAATATCAAGCATATTGGCCCCTTCTTTAACCATTTGGGCTGCACGAGCTAAAGCAATTTCTGTTAATTTATCACTTAGAGAAGCCTTGCTTAAAAGGCCGTCTCCGGAAAATGAATCATTGGTTAGGTTTATTATCCCGCAACATAAAGGAGCATTAATTTTTAAAGTTTTTCCCCTAGCCTTAAATGTGAATTTTTCTTTATAGAATGTTTTTAAATATTCTTTGATTTTTTTAGATATCTGATCTAAAACAAAAGGCTGATTTTTTAATTTCTGGGCCAGTTTTTCAAGCTGGTTCTTGCTGCCAAAAACCAATACCCCGGTTGTAATATCTTTGACTAAAGCTGCTCTCTCAATTGCAGCGTCGCTTCCTAATGACAAAGCATGTTGCTTTATAATATTAGCTTCCCAAGATTTTATTGTTTCAATTTTAAAGGCGAGATTGATTGTTTTCGGAGACAGAATTCTAATGCCTTCGCTGCTAACACCCAAAGAAACCAGCAAATCATAGGCACTCTTTTCATTTTTTATTTCTACTGGTGTTATCCTCATCATTAAAGCCAATTAACGCTTTGACTTCATCTGCACTTAAAACCTCTTTTTCAAGGAGGGTATTAACTATCTTTGTAATTTTATCTTGATTTTCTCTTATTAAGTCTTTCGCTTTATTGTAACATTGATCCACTATTTTTTTTACCTCTTGGTCAACAATTTTAGCTGTGTCTTCGCTGTAATCTTTTTCTCTTGCTATATCCCGGCCCAAAAATATCGGGCCCTGGCTTTTTCCTAAAGTATAATTACCTAACTTATCGCTCATACCATAATCACATACCATCTGCCTAGCAATACGGGTAACGCCGGTTAAATCATTTTTTGCTCCGGTGGTCACATCTTTTAAGTTGATTTCTTCAGAAGCCCTGCCTCCTAAAGCAACTGTTATCTCACCTAAAAGTTCTTTTTTAGACTTATACCTGCGGTCTTCTTGAGGCGGCATAAAAGTGTATCCTCCGGCCATGCCTCTTGGAATAATTGAAACCTTAGCCATTGAGTCAACCTCTGGTATCAACAAAGAAAGCAATGCATGCCCGGCCTCATGGAAAGCCGTTAATTCTTTCTCACGCGGGCTTATTATTCGGCTCTTTTTCTCAGGGCCCATTAAAACTCTTTCTACTGACTCCTCCAATTCAACTTGTTCAACGGCATCTTTACCATGCCTGGCTGCTAAAAGAGCTGCTTCGTTACAAAGATTTTCTAAGTCGGCTCCGGAGAAGCCCGGAGTTTTTTTAGCAATTTCTGCTAAATTAACATTTTTACTTAATTTTATTTTCATACTATGTACTTTTAAAATCTCTTCTCTTCCCTTTATATCGGGAGCATAAATTACTATATGCCGGTCAAACCTTCCCGGACGCAAAAGAGCCGGGTCTAAAACATCCGGCCTATTAGTTGCAGCCATAACAATTATCCCCATCTCGGTAGCAAAACCATCCATCTCAGTCAAAAGCTGATTTAAGGTCTGCTCCCGTTCATCATGGCCGCCTCCAAGGCCAGCAAAACGCTGCCTTCCTACTGCATCAATTTCATCGATAAAAATAATACAACCCTTATTCTCTATCTTGGCGGCTTTTTTTGCCTGAGCGAATAGGTCTCGGACTCGCGATGCCCCAACTCCTACAAACATCTCGACAAAATCCGAACCGCTAATACTGAAAAAAGGAACTCTGGCTTCCCCGGCTACAGCTTTTGCCAAAAGGGTCTTACCGCAGCCCGGCGGCCCGATTAACAAAACTCCTTTTGGAAAGCGCCCGCCTAAACGTTGGAACTTTTTAGGGTCTTTTAAAAAGTCAATCACCTCAACCAGCTCTTCTTTTGCTTCGTCAATCCCGGCAACATCCCCAAAGGTAACCTGTACTTTTCTTTCTTTACCTAAAACTTTTGCCCGGGATTTTCCAAAACCCCAAACCGATGACCCCATCTGGCTTCCTTTTCGAGAAAAATACCAAAGAAAACCGATAAAAATCAACATCGGGCCAAAGAAATAAAATAAATTAGTTAAAGTATTGCGTGAAGGCTCAACCTCAAAATTGCTCACATTTTGACGCATTAAATCTATTATTTTCTGGTCATCTTGAGGGATATAAAGATAAAAACGGCCTCCGCCTTGACTTTCGGTATATTCGCCTTGAATAACATTATCACTCAAACGTACCCATTTTATAGTAGGGTCTTGGATATTATTCTCAAGGGCATAGTAGAATTCACTATAGGTGATCTTTTTCACCAACCCTCCCATTCCTTCGCTAAATAGGCTGACCAACCAGACTATCGCTAGGAAAAATATAATAAATATAAAGGATTTTCTTAAAAAATCGTTATTGGGAGCCTTTTTTTTCTTTGCCATATCCTGCTATTATACTCTCTCGCTTTATAAAATCAAGGATTGAATAGAAAGCAAATTTTGTTGCTTTTTAACTTTTAATTCCGGTAAATCAACTACGCTGCCAAGGGGCCGGTTGCTAACTAAATCTTTTATTTCTTCTAAGTGCCGGGTATCTAATTTTCTGGTATTTCCCTTAACCTGCTCGATTGCTATTCTTAAAACATTATTAAAAATAGCCGCAGAAAGCCCTTTTACCCCTTCTAAATCTAAAGATATACTACGGGGCTGCTCCCGTTTCTTTAAATCAAGAAATTTTTCATAAGAAAAAGAATAAATAAAATCATAATCTAAAGCAATATTATGCGCCAGGTTATATAAGCTGTCATCGATATTAGGATTTATCTGTTTTAAAGAAGGTATAATTTTTAATCTTAATTTATTGCGTAAAAATTTATCTTCGAAATTAGTCTTATCAATACAGTAAGATATATTTTGTTTCTTTAACCAGGATAAAATTTCTTTTTTTCTGAATTCAATTAACGGCCTGATAACCGTTAAGCTTCTAAATTTAGAACACGGTAAAAAACCCCTTAAGCCCCTTAACCCCGAACCTCTTATCAAACGCATTAAAACAGTCTCAACCAAATCATCTTTATGGTGAGCCAAGGCAATTTTTTTAATCTTAGTCTCCCGGGAAGATTTAAGAAAAAAATCAAATCTTAGATTTCTTGCAGTTTGTTCTAAAGAATCTCCTTTGAAAAACTTATCGACATCTTTTCTTTCACTAATAAACCTTACCGAATATTTTTTACATAGCGCCTCAATGAATTTTTCTTCCTTTTTAGCTTCTTTACGCAAAAGATGGTTAAAGTGTAAACAAACCAATTGCAGTTTATAATCCTGCCTTATCTTTAAAAATTGGTGAAACAAAAAAACAGAATCCGGCCCCCCGGATGTCCCCAGCAAAATCTTATCCTTTTTCTTTAAGAGTTTGTTTTTCTTGATAAAATCTAGTAATCTTTGCTCTAGCATAATTTTATTATTATACCATATTTGTTATAGTGGCCTTATGGATATTTTAGCTCTAAATCCCCGGATAGTAGATTATGCTGCCTATGATTTCTGGCTTAAACCTTATGGTTTTCTTGTTTTTTTAACCTACTTAAAAAAACAGCTAAAAATCGATTATATCGATTGCCTTGATAAAAAATATTCTAAGCTAATTTTGGGCAAGGTAAATACTATTCTCAAAAAAAACTTTGGCAGATAAAAGACTATACAAAACAATTTAATAAAAAATTACTTTTTTTGATAATTAGCCTACTCAATCAGGCTAAAATTATTTAACTTATCACCTTTAAAATATAAATTTAAATTTCTATCATAGTAGGTCCATTGCTCATATTTATCTAAAGTTAAACTTACCTCATCTGCTAAACCAATTTTTGCTATGACTTCTTTTTTGGTATCTCCGATTACCAGGCCTTCGCCGCCTCTGATAACATAATAATCTTTTCTGTCTACTCCCTCATCAAACCCCTGGCGCATATCAACCCCGAAAGCTCCTTCTTTAGTACCGACATAATCACGCATTTGTACGCATCCGATGGTAAAAACTAAAAATAAATACACCAACACTGCCTTTTTCATTTTGATTCACCTTCCTTGGTTTCTTTTACAAATAATAAAGGAAATACTATATCACTCACGCAACAGGGAATCCATACTGCGAAAAACAAGAATATAAATACCGCCAATAAAAACCCTGCGCTTGGGTTTGCTGCCCCAGCCATCATAATATGAAAAAGCGAAGCCCAGGTGCTTAATAAAACATGTCCATAGTGGGGAAATTTCGTCGCAGGCTTAAAATAAGCAATAGCTACTCCGAGAATTGCTAAAGGATTTACCAGCCACCATTTTTCAATAAATCCAAGATGCATATGCCGTTGAGGCATTTTAAGTAAAGTTTCGGCCAAATAAGGAATAATACAATCACTTAAGGTTGCTATTCCAATCGCACCTAAATACCCGATTAAAAGCAATAAAAAAATATTGCACCTTTTTTTATCTATCCTACAGCGATAGAATTCATACATCGAGGCTGTTACTAAAGCGCTCAATAAAACATGTATCGGGTGAAAGATATAAAAAATATTGTAAGAGACTTTATCGGGTATATTAGCAAAGAAAAATATAATCAATATACCGCTTATTGCCCCCAAGGCAGTAAAAGGAGCATGATGCCTTAATTCATGGTATATTGCTTTATTTAACTTCATCTTATTTAATATTATATCTGAATTATTTGTTTTGAGAACTTCTTTTGCCAAAAATTGCCGTTCCTACCCTTACGATATTAGCGCCTTCTTCGATAGCAACCCGGTAAGAAGAACTCATGCCCATCGAAAGATACTCCCAATCTAACTCATTACCATGCTTTAATCTAATTCCATCAAAAAGATTTTTGACCTTTTTAAAATAAGGCCTTATTTTTTCAGCTTCCTCCAACAGCGGCCCCATGGTCATTAAGCCTTTTAGTTTTATATTCTCAAAAACCATTGCTGCCTTTATGAATTCTTCCAGATCATCAGGCAAAATACCGTTTTTTTGAGGCTCACAAGCCGAATTAATTTCAATTAACACCGGCATTACTTTATTTATTTTTCTACATTCTTTATCTAATACTTTCGCTAACTCTATCGAATCAAGGGTTTCTATCATATCAAATATCTTTACTGCGTATTTTGTTTTATTTTTTTGAAGATGGCCGATTAGGTGCCACTTAAATTTATCTCCCAATACGCAATGCTTTGGTCTTGCTTGCTGAATATAATTTTCACCGATAGTATCAACCCCGGTACCTGATAATTCTTCAATTTCCTCAAGGCTCCTCTCTTTAGTAGCAGCAACCAGCTTTATTCCTTCCGGAATATTGGCTAAAATACTTTTTACATTTTCTTTTATCATTTTTTACTGTGGATTAAAAAAATAATTGCCCTTTTTGATTATATATTTTTTCTCCAGCAATTTATTTAAATAAATCTTTAATTTTGATTTATCGATACCTAAACTTTTATTCAAATCTTTTAAAGTAGCCGGCCTGACTTTTAAAAAATTTATTATCTCTTTATCCGGTTGCACTTTATTGCGGCCGGGAGCGCCTTTTCTCTTGAAATCAGAAACAACCTCAGTAGCTAGAGAAATAGTTTTTTTGAATTTCTCGATACTGTCTTTACTCGGTAAATCCAGGGCAACTGATCCCGGACGCAAAGGAAGGTTGATCTGCACCTTATCCGGTTTTATCCTCTCAATTATTTTTTTAAATTCTTTAGCTGATTTCATCGTATCATTTATTCCTTTAATCAACATTATCTCAAGCCAGATTTTTCCCTTAAATACTCTTCTTAACTTAACCAAACCCTCGACAATTTGTAAATATTTTAAAGCCTTATGCGGACGGTTAATCTTTTGAAAAGTATTGGCACCGGCTGCATCTAATGAAGGAATTATCAAATCGGCTGCTTTTATTTCATTGCGTACATCCTCTCGATATAGTAAAGATGAATTTGTAATTAAACAAATCGGGTATTTATTTTTTGTTATTTTTCTAATAAGAGCTACCACCTTATCGAGATTTTTATGAAGAGTCGGTTCTCCGGAACCAGATATTGTTATATAATCTATTTTATGAGCTTGGGCTAAAATTTTTTTTAATTGCCTTTTAAATTCTTCATCGTTTATATAATACCTTCTTCTGATAAAATTTTTATCAAAGTGTCCGATTTGACAATACAGGCAGTCAAAAGAACAGGTTTTTTTGGGGATTAAATCTACCCCTAAAGAAAATCCTAACCTTCTTGATGGAACCGGACCGTAAAAATAGTTCATAAATTATTTATCTGAGTTTTTGAAATTTTTGTAAGGCTTGTTTGAGTTTATTTAAATGGGTTCTTTCAACTAAAAGAGCATAATCTTTGGTATCGATGAAAAAAATATTTTTTAGCCCTATCCCCAATACCTTTTTTTTCTTATTGTCCAAGTAAAATAAATTATTACTTGAGTTTTCTGTAAAAACATTATTACCGCCGACATTTTTATCTTTATCCTTATTTAGAATATCATAAATAGTGCTCCAACTCCCGAAATCTTTCCAATAAAAATTCCCTTTTATCAGTTTGATATTTTTTGTTTTTTCCATTATAGCTTTATCAAAGGCAATATTGGAAATTTTGCGGTAGAGAGATTTAAGTTTTTTCCCATTAGCCCTAACAATAAATTTTTCATAAAAATCATAATGCTTTTGATATTCTTTCATCAAAGTTACTAGTGAGGCTATAAAAATCCCGCTGTTATAAAAAACATTACCTGCAGCTATCAACTTCTTAGCCTTTTGGGTGCTTGGTTTCTCGATAAATCTTTTTACCGAATAAAGGCCCCCCTTACTTGCGCCTTTGGTTTGAATATACCCAAAGTTAGAAGTCGGGGTATCGGGCTTTATGCCTAAAGTGCAAATCCCTCCGCCTTTAGCCTCCTTTAAGGCTTTATTTAGGGCTTTATAAAATTCTTTCTCTTTCTGGATTAAGGCATCTACCGGTGAAATAATTACATTGTTATTTAAGTACTTTCTTATATGAGAAAGCCCAAGTAATACCGCTGCAGCAGTATTTTTGCTTTGAGGCTCAAATAAAATATTGGTCTTTTTTATTTGTTTTATTTTCTTTAAACTATCTCTTTCAGACTCACTGGCGATTAAAAATATATTATTAGCCGGAGTAATTTTTAAAAATCTTTTAATAGTTAGCTCCAAAGGGGAAAATCCAAATATATCTAAAAAATTCTTACTCTTATATTTAGATAAAGGCCATAACCTTAATGATTTTCCGCCGCAAAGAATTAAAACAAATGGTTTATCCTTCATTTAGCTCCTTTTTACGTTGTGAAAAATACCCTCCGGTATAGCCGTCAAGAATTGCGGTTAACTCCAATAGTCTCAATTCCTGCTTAAATAAATCTTCTTTACTAAGAGAGCCTTTCTCGATTTGGGCCTTTAAGCGGATCCTTTCAAAATAAACCCGGTTTATCTCATCAATTATATCTAATCTTAATTGTGTATTAAGCCTTGCCCGGGTATCAACATCGTCTTCATAAGTATTCCAAACTAAATCGCCGATATCCCAGGAAAAAGAAACTCCCCAATCCCTGGGTCCGATGAAAGTCTTGCCTTCATAAGTTGCCCCACCGGCTGTACCATAAATAGTCTTATCGTAATTAAGCTTTAGGCTTGGAAAAAGGCCCCTATACTTTAGCCGGCGTCTCCACTGGGCTATTTTTTCCGGGCTGACTTCATTATAACGCAAGGCTGCCCGCTGAATCTCATTAATACTAGGCTCTTTTGAAAGAACCGCTCTTAAGTTTTTGCTCTTATAGGCGACACCAAAATAATTATCGCTAAATAATCCTTTAGAGGTAGCCAAATACATTTTCCCCTTTATATCAAATTCAACCCAATTTATATAATTCGAATATAAACCCTCGAATATTTGCTTTAGCCGGTCTTTTCCCAAATTAAAAACATAAAAACCATTAGCCGTTCCTAAATAAAGGGTTTCCCCTTGTAATTTTATCTGGGCAATGCAATTAACCGAAACATTGTCAATTCCCGGTTTATAGATCTTCTTCCAAGTTTCGCCCTTATCCTCGGAAAGAAATAAACCAAGATTGGTACCTGCCCAAATTTTATTATCATCAAAGATATCAATCTTAATTAATTTTGTTTTCGAAGTACTTTCGGCTTCTTGGTCCTGCCTCATAACAAATAATCTTTTAGATTTATTATCTTCTTTATTTAACTGATGGATACCGGTGTCAGTAGCCAAATATATAATTTTATCATTGAAATCAATATCATAAACTGATACATCAATAAAATTGGGTGACTTTCTCCAAATCAAAGAACCGGAATTAGCTCGATAAAGGCCTTTGTTGGTACCAAGATAAATATCAGTTTTATCTTTAGCAGCGGTAAATATAATCTCATCATCCCCGCAAGAATAAAGTTCTTTTAAATTATCTCTTAATCTATAAAGATGACGGCTCGTAGCAACATATAAGGTATTTGCTAAATATTTATCAAAGAATATATGTTGGATATCCTCATCTTTAAATACTGTAATTCGCTGAAAAGCCCTTGACCGGTCTTTGGTCTTAAAAAGAGAATTACTTGAAGCTGCATAGATAACTTTGGGGTTTAATTCCGATATAGCTACTTTTTTTATTTCAATGTTACTTAAATTAGGAATTGGCTTAAAAAGTGCGTAGGTATTTGGATTTAATAACAAAGAAAACAAGAGAATGAAAAAAAATAATTTTTTCAATTTTTCTTGGCGGTTATTTAAAATATGCCGGGGTTACGATTCTTTGCCCAAGGCAAAGCTTTATCTTTAATCGGCCCCTCGTTGCTAAAAAGCAAATCTAAGTTTATGTAATAAATAAGGCCTTATATTTGACCTTAGTAGGTTTCATAATAT